>CALDNB010000247.1 GCA_937914775.1 uncultured Clostridia bacterium | reverse complement strand
AAACCAAAAGAAACTTGAAGCGGAAAATATGCAGTATATGGGCTATATTCTGCCAAGCCCCGGATACACAAACGAGATAATTCATCTGTATCTTGCAACGGGATTAAAACAAAAAGAGCAGTGTCTTGACGAAGACGAGTTCCTTACGGTTTCAAAAATTCCTTTGGAAGAATTAAAGGAAATGTGTTTACGTAATGAAATTACCGACGCCAAAACAGTTGCTCTTGTTTTAAAAGCATATCTGGTTTTATAATTATTTTTCTTTTGGTTTAAAAATTAAAGCGTATATATATCCGAACAATACGGCGGCGGTTATTCCTGCCGCCGTTGCTGTTACCCCGCCTGTAAAAATGCCTAAAAGCCCTTGCTTCATAACGGCTTTTTTTACGCCGTTGCAAAGGGAATAACCAAAGCCCATAATGTGTACTGTTGCACCTGCACATGCGTACTCAACGATAGGGGTGTATATTCCGAATGCAGTTAAAAACACACCAAGGCATACATACAAAACAAGTATTCTTGCAGGGGTAAGGGTTGTTTTATCAATTAACACCTGTGCTATTGCACATAACAGTCCTCCCACCCAAAAAGCATTGAAATATGTCATTTTGTTACCTCCTTGTTGCTTATTACTACTGCGTGAGCAATTGACGGAATTGACTCGCCCTGCTGTGTGGATAATGGACTCATTAAAGCACCTGTACCTACAAAAAGTATCTTGTTAAGTTCGCCTTTTTTTAATTTCTTTAAAAGTGATGCACAAAGGACTAAAGCACTGCACCCGCATCCGCTGCCCCCTGCGTGAGTATCCTGACTTTCTTCAAAAATCATTCTTCCGCAGTCGTTGTAGTTTGAAATGTCGTATCCTTCTTTTTCCATATAGTCGCAAACTATTTCGTAGCCAAGTTCTCCCAGGTCGCCAGTTACAATAAGGTCGTAATCCTGGGGTTTTTTATTTGTGTCTTTAAAATGAGTTTTTAGTGTGTCAAAGGCGGCAGGAGCCATGGCGGCACCCATATTTGCAGGGTCTTTTATTCCTTTGTCTATTATTTTACCTGTGGTTATCTGTGTTACTTCCGGACCATTTCCGTCATCTGATAAAACCACCATTCCGCTTCCCGTTACTGTTCTTTGTGCGGTAGGAGGGCGTTGTCCCCCGTATGCAAGGGGCATACGGAACTGTTTTTCAGAACTGCAAAAATGACTGCTTGTACCGCAAAGAGTGTATTTCGCAAATCCGCCGTCTATTATCATTGCACCTAATGACATAGATAGTGCCATGGTTGAACAGGCACCGAAAAGACCGTAAAACGGTACCTGCAATTCTCTCATACCGTAGCCTGTGCCTGTGCACTGGTTAAGTAGGTCTCCTGAAAATGCTATATCTATGTCCGTTAAAGAAAGCCCTGCTTTTTGCACGGCACATTTTGCCGCTTCACGCTGCATTTTACTTTCTGCTTTTTCCCATGTTTTTTCTCCGAAATATCCGTCGTCCATTAAAATATCAAAATTGCCTTTTAGTTTGCCCTGCTGTTCTTTTGTACCCGCAACAGTTGCGCTGCTTATTATTTTTACGCTGTTTGAAATGTTTACAGTCTGTGTTCCCATTTTGTTTTTACATTTCAAAAATATCACCTCTTAGGTATTATTTATGTTTTTTTGAAAAATAATACTTATGAGGTGATTATAATGAATATATTTGAAAATTCCGAAATGCAAAAGTACTTTGAAACTTTACCTGCTTTCATTCAGGAAAACATTGTTCATTCAGGAGTAAAACCAAATAATCTGGAGCAACTTAAAAGTTGTGCCGAAAAATTCCAAAAAACCGAGTAAAACGCTCGGTTTTTTACATAAAGTTAAATAATATTTTACAATTGCCTACTTGAATATTATTGTGATTGGTGATACAATTAGTTTGCAGTCATAGTTTATAAAGGAGGCGATATTATGATGTGCACCAATTGCGGCAAAAACCCTGCGGTGGTCTTTTTGACCAAAGTTGAAAACGGAGTTACGAAAAACGAAGGTCTTTGTATGACTTGTGCCAAGAAATTAGGAATCAGTTCTATAAATAATATAATGGATAAAATGGGAATGACAGAGGAAGAGTTTGACGAAATGAACAGAGGTATGATGGAATCTATGGGCAACATTGAGTCTATTGACGATATTACACCTGAAATGCTTCAGAATGTAATGCCTATGATGCAAAATGCCTTTGGGGGTACAGATGAAGAATTAGAAGAACCCCAAAAAACAACAAAGACCAAAGTTAACGAAAAACCAAAGAAAAAGAGTATAATTGAACAGTATGCCGTTAATCTTACAGAAAAGGCACACAACAACCAGATAGACAGAGTTATCGGCAGAAGCGTTGAAATTGAAAGAGTAACACAGATTTTAAACAGAAGAACTAAAAACAATCCTGTGTTAATCGGTGAGCCAGGTGTTGGTAAAACTGCTATTGCAGAGGGACTTGCAGTAAGAATTGCCAACAAAGACGTTCCAAACAAACTGCTTAAAAAAGAAATATATCTTCTTGATTTGGCGGGAGTTGTTGCAGGAACGCAGTTCAGAGGTCAGTTTGAGTCTCGTATTAAAGGAATAATTGACGAGGCGAAAAAACGAGGCAACATTATTTTTGTTATAGACGAACTTCACAACATTGTGGCTGCAGGTGATGCAGAGGGTGCTATGGGTGCGGCAAACATTTTAAAACCTGCCCTTGCAAAAGGTGAAATTCAGGTTATAGGCGCAACTACTTTAGAGGAATACAGAAAACACATTGAAAAGGATTCTGCCCTGGAACGCCGTTTCCAACCTGTTATAGTTGAAGAGCCCTCAATGGAAGATACAATTGAAATAATAAAGGGTATCAAGGACTATTATGAAAAGCATCACAAAGTAAAAATTACAGATGAAGTTATAAGAAA
>CALDNB010000246.1 GCA_937914775.1 uncultured Clostridia bacterium | reverse complement strand
CCATTTATGATTATTCCTATACATACTTCACTGAGTAAAATGGACAAATCTCTTATTGAAGCGTCATACGACCTTGGTGCAAACAAATTCCAGACTTTCTGGAAAGTTATATTTAAATTGTCTATACCCGGCGTATTAAACGGAATAATTATGGTATTCCTTTTATCTGTATCCGCTTTCGTAATACCAAAACTGTTAGGCGGCGGTCAATACGTTTTAATCGGAAACTTAATAGAAAATCAGTTTGTATCAGTAGGCGACTGGAACTTTGGCAGCGCTATTTCGTTAATACTAGCTGCAATAATTCTACTTGCCATTGGTCTTATGAAAAAAATAGACCCTGATGAGTCAAAGGAGGGTTAATATGAAAAAGAAAAACAAAGCCTTTTCATTGGTTTACATCCTCCTCTGTTTTGCACTGTTTTATATACCCATTTTAGTAACTGTAATTTTTTCATTTAACTCTTCAAAATCTCTTACAAAATTTACAGGTTTTTCTCTAAGATGGTATTCAGAACTTTTGCAAAATAACGACATTATGTCAGCAGTATATGTTACTATTACAATTGCAATTATATCTACTGCTGTTTCAACTGTTTTGGGTACACTTACTGCAATAGGACTTACCAAAAACAGAAAACTAATCAGGGAGTCAATATTAAACATAAACAATATTCCCATAATGAATCCGGACATTGTTACGGCAATCGGTCTTATGCTTTTGTTTTCATCTATAAAACTTGAAAAAGGGTATGTTACTATGTTACTTGCACATATTGCTTTTTCTACACCGTACGTTATTACAAGCGTGTATCCGAAAGTAAAAGGTCTAGACCAGAATATTGCCAATGCTGCACTTGATTTGGGGGCAACTCCCTATCAGGCACTTACGAAAGTAATTATACCAATGATTAAACCAGGTATTTACGCAGGAATGTTACTTGCATTTTCTATGTCAATAGATGATTTTGTAATTTCCTACTTTGTAAGCGGTAACGGCGTAATGAATATATCAATTATTGTTTACAATATGACAAAGCGTACCAACCCGACTATCAATGCGCTGTCAACAATACTTATATTCGTTGTAATAGTTACTTTGCTGATAGTTAATCTGGCACCAAAATTCAAAAGGAAAGGAACTGTTAAAAAATGAAAAAACTAATAATTTGTTTTCTTTTAATTGCAACATTATGCGGTTGCTCTGCCAATCAAAAGCCTGTATTAAAGGTTTATAACACAGGTGAATATATTGATAAAACGTTAATTTCTTCATTCGAAAAAGAATTTGACTGTAAAGTTGTGTATGAAACTTTTGATTCAAATGAGTCTATGTACACAAAACTGCTAAGCGGTGAACAATACGACGTTATTATTCCCTCTGACTATATGATAGAAAGACTTATTAAAGAAGACTATCTTGCACCAATTGACTGGTCTAAAATTACTAACAAAGATAACTTAATGCCCGAAGTATTAAATAAGGACTATGACAAAGACAGCACTTATTCAGTTCCGTACTTCTGGGGAACAGTCGGTATCCTTTATAATAAAAATGTTGTTGACGAAAACGACCTAAAAGAAGGCTGGGAACTACTTAAAAATCCAAAGTATAATTCACACCTTTATATGTACGATTCAGAACGAGACTCCTTTATGGTTGCACTAAAGGCACTTGGATACTCAATGAATACTGATAACACAGATGAATTAGATGAGGCTTATGACTGGCTTATAGAACAAAGACAGACAATGAATCCCATCTATATAGGCGACGAAGTAATTGACAATATGATATCAGGAAATAAAGATATTGCGATTGTTTATTCGGGTGATGCATCTTATATTATTACAGAAAATCCTGAACTTGATTACTACACTCCGGATGAGGGCACAAATATCTGGTACGATGCAATGGTTATAACTAAAACTTGCACTAATTCCGATTTGGCTCACAATTTTGTTAACTTTATGATTGACGAAGAAAATGCCCTTAAAAACTCAGAAGCAGTTGGATACTCTTCTACCGTTACAAGTGCTTATAACGAAATGAAAGATACTGTTTACAGCGGTATTGATGCATACACACCCCGTATCGGTTATGAAAAAGACGAAGTATTCAGATATCAGAATACAGATATCAAAAAATACTGCTCGGAACTTTGGGTAAAAGTAAAATCGAATTAAAATGCTTTAAGCGGGAATAATTATTATTCCCGCTATTTTTTATAAAAAATATTTAAAAAGTTCTTGACAACATTAAATATATATGCTAAAATATAATCCGTTGATATGAGTTGGAGAGGTGTCTGAGTGGTTTAAAGAGCCGGTCTTGAAAACCGGTGATGTTTTGCGACATCCGGGGGTTCGAATCCGCCCCTCTCCTCCATTTTTTTTTACAATTTTATACCAAAACATTTTCGGTTAGGAGAAGTACTCAAGTAGGCCGAAGAGGCGCCCCTGCTAAGGGTGTAGGTCGGGAAACCGGCGCGAGAGTTCGAATCTCTCCTTCTCCGCCACCAAAAACAAGCATCTTTTGATGCTTGTTTTTTTGTTAAATTTAAAAATATAAAATATTTCTCAATGTATTATTGACAACTAATTTTAAATATGTTATATTTCAAATAACAACAATTAAGGAGATGAAATAAATGGATAAATTGCATTGTTTTTTTATTCAGTTAAGCACTAACAACTATATGGATCACACCATTCCGTCGGTTTCTGACCATCACCGTCACAATTATCTGACAACAGAAAAACACGTTTGGGACGAAATTACACAATTTGCTGCCGACAACGGCTGCAACTCAATTTTGATTGATTTAGCAGACGGTGTCAAGTACAAATCACATCCTGAAATCGCATGTGAAGGTGCGTGGGAACCCGAATACTTAAAAGAAGAGTTAAATCGCCTTAGAAAATTAGGTCTTACACCGTATCCAAAATTAAACTTTTCGACAGGTCACGGTGCATGGCTTGGTATCTATTCAAGAATGGTTGCAACACCTAAATATTATGAAGTTTGCAAAGACTTAATTGATGAAGTATGCGAAATCTTTGATTACCCTGAATTCTTCCATTTAGGTCTTGATGAAGAAGACGCTATTAACCAGCAAAAGAAACAATTCGTTTGTTACAGACAGCATGGTCTTATCTGGCACGATTTAAAATTCTTCTTTGACTGTGTAAAAGCGCATAACATTAGACCTGCAATATGGTATGATTACTATCATACACATACA
>CALDNB010000245.1 GCA_937914775.1 uncultured Clostridia bacterium | reverse complement strand
ATGTAATAAATTCAGTTGAAAACGTGTGGAAATGGTACGGAGAAAAGAAAGTTGTAATGCCCCCTAAAATTACAACAGATATGACGCCTCTTGGTGTTAAAGGCTGGTTTAATTCTATGCCCTCTTACATTGGACCTTTGGACAGTGCAGGAATTAAAGTTGTGGGCGGATATGATGATAATCCCAAAAAGGGTTTGCCTTTTATCCGTTCAAATATACTGGTTACTGACCCCCACGACGGCTTTTTAAAAGCATTAGTTTGCGGTGACTGGATTTCAGATGCAAGAACAGGTGCGCAACCTGCTATTGCTATGAAATATCTTGCGGCAAAAAGTGATATTATAACTGTTATCGGCGCAGGACGTCAGGCGTTTTATGCTGTAACCTGTATAAGTGCAGTACATAAAATAAAACAACTTCGTATCTGCGATATTTCAAAAGAAGCAAGAGAACGCTTTGCTTCATATTTCCCTGATGCCGATTTTGAAATTGTTCCTTATGAAAGCAACGAAGAAGCGTGTAGAGAGTCTGATGTTATTATTACACTTACAACAGCCAATGCAGTTTTAGTTGAGGAGCCATGGTGCAAACCTGGTTGTCTGGTACTTACAATGGGTTCTTTCCAGGAAGTATCAGATGATATTGCAAGAAAATTTGACAAGTTATATCTTGACCATATTGCACAGGGACTTCACAGAGGACAGTTTTTGCCTATGGCACACAGAGGGGAAATCACAGAAGATGACTTCGCCGCTGAACTTCCTGACATTGTTGCAGGATTTAAACCGGGCAGAACAGATAATAAGGAACGACTTATGTGCGAACTTGTAGGTATGGGAAGCCCTGACTTGTGCGTTGCTACTCTTGCATACCAAAGAGCAATCGAATCGGGAGAAAAGTTAACAGAAGTAGATATGCTTGGATAATAAAAAGTCCGACCTTTATATTGTTGACTAATTTCGCACAAAGTATTATAATACAGTTAACAGTATTGAAAGGGGAAATTTAGTATGAAAAAGTTATCAGTATTATTAGTTGCAGTAATTATAATGTTATCACTGTTCGGTTGCGGAAACGGTGAGCAGTTGGCAAGAGAAACTGCAGAGGGATTTCTAAGCGCCTACTGTGAACTGGATATACAGAAAATGATGGGTTTCGTTGACGATGCTTCAAATTTGCCTGACGATGTAAAAGATTTCAGTATGGAAAAAATAATGGGTGAATTCCCTGAGGAATTAAAAGCATACACAGGTGAATTTGAAAAAGTGGTAAATGTGTTTTTTGACAAAGCAAAAGAAAAGATGTCATATAGTATAAAGGAATCAGCAGAAATTGAGGGCGGGTATGAATTTGTTGTTGACATTACACAAGCCGATTTTGAAAACTCAGAATTTGAAGATAAACTTACTGAGTCACTGAGTACAGAAAAAGCCACTGAAATTGTAAATGAACTTTTGTCGTCAGGTGCGATTACATACCAAAGCACACAGGAAGAAATATATAATGCACTTGTACCAAAAGTAGTTTCCATAATGGAAGAAGTTGTTAACGGACTGGAGATTGCAACAAAAACAGAACAGGGAACAGTAGTTGTTATTGAAAAAGACGGACAGTGGTTTGTAAGCGCTGATAAGACAAATATTGAATACTAAAATATAAAAAGGAGTTGAACTTTGTTCAACTCTTTTTTCGCCCTTTTACCTTTTGGACTGACGAATTTCAACTCTGGCAATTTCACCAAACATTGATGCGAACAGGAAAATATGATAAAGTGAACTGAACGATAAATAAGAATTTGTTGAGGAGGTTATGTATGAAAAAATATATAGAAGGACTAAAATTTGGCTTATTATTACAATTTGCTGTTGGACCAATGTGTTTAATGGTTTTTAACACTGCTCAAAATACTGGATTTTTTGTTGCAATGTCATTAGTTATAGCGATAGCATTAGTTGATGCATTTTACATTTTATTAGCAAGTTTAGGCGCTAGTAAATTATTAGGAAACGAAAAAGTTGAGAAAGTTGTAAAAATAGTTGGTGCAATTGTTTTAATGATATTTGGTTTAAATATTATTTTAAACGTGTTTGGGATAAATATTATACCAGGATTAAATTTGAATCCAAATTCTTCAAGTGCATTTATACAAGGAATTATTTTAACTTTATCTAATCCTATAACAATTGTTTTTTGGGGAAGTATATTAACAACCAAAATTATTGAAGAAAAGTTTAAGAAAAAAGAGTTAATTATATTTTCAGTTGGTTTAGTATCTGCTACATTATTCTTTTTAACAACAGTGGCTATATTAGGAATGATATTATCAAATTTTATACCAGATATACTATCTAAGATTTTAAATGTAATAGTTGGTATAGTAATAATTGGATTTGGTATTAAATTATTAATAAAGAAAAAATAACAAATTACAATTTATAGGGTAGATAGAAAACATCTATTCTTTTTTATTATATAAGAAATGCCATATGACCTGGCAACTATATATTAAAGGTTGATGTTGTAAAAACTAACCCAAGATAATTGATGCAAAAATAGAGTGGATTTATACAAAATCTATCTTTTTTATGTTATAATATGCTTGAACTTTAAAAAAGGGGATGAAATTATGGACGAAA
>CALDNB010000244.1 GCA_937914775.1 uncultured Clostridia bacterium | reverse complement strand
AAAGATGTTGTATTTATAAATGGCGAAGAAGTTACAGAAACAATACATGAAAAAACTGTGATAAAAGAGCCTGTGGCAAAAGTAACAGTTGTGGGTACAAAGTTAAGCGGTGTAGGTACGGGAAGTTTCATAAGACCTACTTACGGCTCACTTAGTTCCCGTTACGGCACAAGATGGAACAGACAGCATCAGGGAATAGATATTGCTGCATCTACGGGCACAAACATTGTTGCCGCAGATGACGGTGTAGTTGAGTTTTCAGGCTGGGAAGGCGGTTACGGCAATCTCGTAAAACTAAGTCACGGCAACGGCTATACCACATACTACGGACATTGCAGCAAGTTGTTGGTAAAAAAAGGTCAGGTAGTTGAAAAAGGTCAGTTGATTGCAAAAGTCGGCTCAACAGGAAGAAGTACAGGACCTCATTTGCATTTTGAAGTAAGACTTAACAACGTGCCTCAAAACCCACTCCAGTTTATCAGTTCAAATTAAGAAAGGGTAATTATGATGGAAAAAACAATTTTAATTGTAGATGATGAAGCACCTATAGTTGATATATTAAGAATTAATTTAAAGAAAAACGGCTACAAAGTTTTAGAAGCCTATGACGGCGAAGCGGCGGTAAAAATAGCGTTGGAGGAAGACCCCGACCTTATTCTTCTTGATGTAATGCTTCCTAAAATGGACGGTTTTACCGTTTGCAGAAAATTAAGAGAAAGAATTAACACTCCTATAGTTATGATTACTGCAAGAGAAGCGGAGGAAGACAAGGTTTTAGGTCTTGCAATCGGTGCGGATGACTATATAACAAAGCCATTCTCAATTAAAGAACTTCTTGCAAGAGTTCAGGCTAACTTACGCCGTGGCGCAAAGGAATATACATACATTGACGGCGATGAAAACGACACCTCCATAAAGCAGGGAGATTTAACTTTAAACATTGAACGTTTTGAAGTTAAAAAAGGCGGAAAGTTAATAGACCTTACAATCCGTGAATTTGAACTGTTAAAGTTTCTGGCATTGCAGCCTGAGAAAATATATTCCCGTGAAACTTTGATGGAAAAGGTATGGGGTTACGATTATCTTGGAGATTTAAGAACTGTTGACGTTACCGTAAGACGTCTTCGTGAAAAAATCGAGGATAATCCGTCAGAGCCCACTTATGTTATTACAAAAAGAAGTATGGGATACTACTTTGCAAAACAGAAATGATTAAAGGGCGGTTGTTCCGCCCTTTTTTAATGCAGAAAGGACTTTTTTATGTCAAGACTCAAAGAAAATATAATTGCATTTTTAAAATGGAGTGTTGTGGCGGTAATAATCGGCGTAATACTTGGCTTTTTGGGATACTTGTTTCATATTGCTCTGGAGTTTGCAACAGAAGTCCGTATGAACAACACGTATCTTGTGTGGTTTTTGCCCGTTGCAGGTGTTGTTATCGTTGCTCTTTACAAAATATGCGGTATGGAAAAGGACAAAGGCACAAACTGTGTTATTATGTCTGTTCGTAAAGAGGACAAGCCGCCTCTTGTATTAGCCCCTCTTATTTTTATTTCAACTGCAATCACTCACCTGTTCGGCGGCTCTGCAGGTCGTGAGGGTGCCGCTTTGCAGATGGGCGGAAGCATAGGCTATTTTGTAGGTGACAAACTGAAGTTTGACGAAAAAGACAAAGCGACTGCAACTATGTGCGGTATGAGTGGTGCTTTTTCTGCCCTTTTCGGAACTCCTGTTACTGCCTCTGTATTTGCTATGGAAATAACTGATGTTGGTGTTATGCAGTACTGTGCCATAGTGCCCTGTGTGCTTTGCGCAGTTGTAGGGCGTTTTATAGTGCAGAGTTTTGGCGTTTTGCCTACTGCTTACACCGTGACAGATGTTCCAAATTTGTCGGCGTTGTCGCTTTTTCAGACTGTTACACTTGGAATACTTTGTGCAATCGTCAGCAAAGTTTTCTGTATAGCACTTAATAAAACTCATACCCTTTATGAAAAGTACATACCAAATAAATTTTTAGCAAGTATTGTAGGCGGTTTAGTTGTTGCAGTTTTAACCTTTGTGTTGGGTACAGGAGATTACAACGGAGCAGGAACTCATATAATTGAAAAAGCAATTTCAGGCAAAACCGAAGTTTACGCTTTTGCGCTGAAAATACTGTTTACTGCAATTACTCTTGGTGCAGGATTTAAAGGCGGAGAGATAGTACCCACCTTGTTTATCGGTGCAACTTTTGGCTGTGCAGTATCACCTGTTCTGGGATTAGCCCCGTCTTTTGGTGCATCTTTGGGAATGATTGCTCTTTTTTGCGGTGTTACCAACTGTCCTTTAAGTGCACTGATTATGTCTGTTGAACTTTTCGGAGGTCAGGGTTTTGCTCTTTATATGGTGGCAGTTGCAGTAAGTTATCTGCTGTCAGGATATCAGGGACTTTACAGTTCCCAAAAAATAATATATTCAAAAACAAAAATGGAATAGGGAAATGCCCTCTGCTAATACAATGTTAGCAGGGGGTATTTTTATGTATTTTTTAATGCTTTTAAAACAGTTGTTTGCCTTTATTTCTTATGTTTCTTCTTATAATTCTTTCCCCAAGCCCTTAAGTGCAAAAGAAGAACGACGGCTTTTAGATCTTTATGCCAATGGAGATAAGGATGCAAAAAACAAACTTATTGAGCATAATTTAAGGCTTGTTGCTCATATTGCAAAAAAGTATTCGGGAACAGGTAAGGATGCAGATGACTATATTTCTATCGGAACAATAGGTCTTATTAAGGGCATCAACAGTTTTAATACTAAAAAAGGGGCAAAACTTTCTACGTATATATCCCGTTGTATTGACAACGAAATACTTATGTTTATACGCTCTAATAAAAAAACGCAAAATGAAGTTTCCATAGAAGAGCCGATTGGTGTTGATTTTGAGGGGAATCAGATAACATTTAACAGTATATTGTGCAGTAACGATGACGAGGTCTGCGACGCAATAAACAATAAAATTCTTGTAAACAAACTGTATGATGTAGTGGAAACCTCATTGTCTCCAAGGGAAAGGGACATTATAATTATGCGGTACGGACTTAAAGGTACAAGAGAAATGACACAAAAGGAAGTGGCAAAAAAACTAAACATTTCAAGGTCCTACATTTCAAGAATTGAAAAGAAAGCAATAGAAATATTAAAAGAAAAGATGGCCCAGTCGGACCATCTTTAAAAACCTATGCTATTCTGTTTTATTAACGGGCAATTTTATGATAACTTCTGTACCCTGTCCTACATCGCTGTCGATGTAAATTGTGCCGTTATGCAGTTTTATAATTTCGTAAGCAATGGAAAGGCCAAGACCGGTGCCGCCCTGTTCGCGGGAGCGGTGCTTGTCAACCCTGTAAAATCTGTCAAAGATTTTGGGCAGAGATTCTTTCGGAATACCTATACCGTTGTCTTTAATCTTGATGTATGCCTCGTTATACAAAAATCCTGCATATACATTTATTACGCCGTCATCCCCTGTGTATTTTACTGAGTTGGAAATTATATTTGTTATAACCTGCTCTATTCTGTCACGGTCGGCATAAAGGGGAGGTATTTCGCTTGACAAGGTATAATTAATTGATTTGCCGTTATTTTTGGCATCAACTGACAGTTTGGTAACTACCTCGTAAAGAAGTTTGTCCAAAGAAAAACTGGTTTTTACAATTGACAGTTTTCTGTGGTCAAGACTGCTTAATGTAAGTAAATCTTTAACAAGTCTTGTCATTCTGTCAACTTCATTGCCGATTACGTTTAAGTAGTACTTGTCCTCTTCATTTTCTGTGTTGTCAATCATTGTTTCGGAATAAGTTTTGATGGTGGTAAGAGGAGTACGCAGTTCGTGGGATACGTTTGCTACAAATTCACGGCGTGAAAGTTCAAGTCTTTGAATTTCTGTAATGTCGTGAAGCACTACAACTACGCCGTTACTTAATCTTTCGTTGTCTGATTTGAATGTAGCAAAGTATGCTTTTAAATATTTGTTGTTTACATCTATGTCTTTTTCCACCAGATTTTTCTTTAAGTATAACATTTCCTCCATTGAAACATTAAGTCCCAAAGAATTAAAGTATTCGTCAAAAGTGATTTTTTTGTTTTTGCGAAGACCTAAAAGCGTATAGGCGGTGGAGTTAATCAGCACAAGTTTCTGATTGGAATCAAAAGCAAGGACACCGTCGTTCATGTGCTGAAGAATAGTTTCCAGTTTATTTTTCTCCTGGGAAATTTCGTCCATTGAGTTTTTAATCATTACCGCCATATCGTTAAAGGTTGATGCAAGTTTACCTAACTCGTCATCTGATTTTACATCGATTTTCTGCAGATAGTTACCACCTGCTATGTTTTCTGCTTTGTTAGTAATGTTAACAATGGGTCTTGTTAAAGTCTTTGACATAAAGAAGCCAAGAAGCATAGAGATAAGTACACCGAAAAGCAAAGCCTGTGCAATAATCAGGATTACGTTATGGTTAATGTCAAGAAGTTCTGCTTTGGTATCCCTTACATAAATAATGTGACTGTTTAAGGGATAAGCATAGTCTATGTAATCTAAGTTTTCATTTGTAGCACTGCCGATGTTTCCTGCCATTGCTGCAATAATGTTGTCTGTAATTCCGCCCTGGTAGTAGTCTTTTGAGCCTGAGATAATTTCGCCGCTTGTTTTGTTAAGTATAAAGTAATCTCTGTTTGAGTTAAGACCAAGACGGCCTGAGTACGCATCAAGTATTGTTTTTAATGATTTTGCAGGTTCGCTGTCATTTTCTGCATTTTGCAACTGGTCTGTAAGTTCAGGCAAAAAACTAAGGGACATTTCCTGAGCGAAGGAACGGTGATAAAAGTCCGTTATACGCTCCTGCATAAACGTACCGAATGCCACAAGAATTGCCACAACCAGTATTACAAACATTGTTACAAGTTTCCATTGAATAGATTTAAACAATAGATTACACTTCCTTTAATTTCTCTTTAATTCCTTTTAATGCCATTGCCCTGTGGCTTATACTGTTCTTTTGCTCTGCGGTTATTTCTGCAGAGGTTTTATTGTACTCGGGAAGATAGAAAAGGCAGTCGTATCCAAATCCCCCTGTGCCTTTCATTTCAAAATCTATAGTGCCGTGAAACTGCCCTTCGTGGGAAATGATTTTGCCGTCGGGAAATGCCACTACCATAGCACAGGTGAAGTGGGCGTTTCTGTTTTCTATACCCTCCATATTTTTAAGAAGCAGTAAGTTGTTGTCCGTGTCATTACCCGTATTACTGTAACGTGCAGAATATATGCCGGGGGCTCCGTTTAAAGCATCAACACAAAGACCGCTATCGTCCGCCATAGTAATTTCACCGCAAAGTTTCATTATTTCCGTTGCTTTTTTTGTGGCGTTGCCTAAAAACGTATCTGCATCTTCGTCAATTTCAACGTCTATACCCATATCTTCCATAGACACGAAATTGTAGGGCATATCTTTAAATATTTCTTTTATTTCTTTTAATTTACCTTTGTTTTTTGTTGCAACTACAATTGTTTTCATATATAAAACTCCTTTTATGATAAAAGTATAGCACAAAAGTTGCGACATTTAAAGTATTTTTTAAAAATATATTGATTTATTAAGATGTGATGTGATATAATAAACAGGATTAAAAGGAAAGAGGTAGTATTTAAATGGAATATAACTTATCTGAAGTTTTATCAAAGTTCGGCATTGTCGGTAATGCATCACGCTACGGTGACGGACATATAAACGATACATATTTAACTGATGATGGGAAATACATTTTGCAGCGTATTAACGGCAACGTATTCAAAAGCCCTGATGATGTTATGAATAATATTGTAGCAGTAACCAAGCATATGAGAGAAGCTCTTAAAAAACTTGGCAGAGATTGTGAAAGAGAAACTATGACAGTTATAAGTACTGTTGACGGTAAGCCCTATTATCTTACAGAAAACGGGGACTTTTTCAGAGTATATCTGTTTATAAGCGACACGGTTACTTATCAGACTGTTGAAGACCCTGAGATTTTTTACAATGCCGCAAAAGCATTCGGGGACTTCCAGAAAATGATTGCAGATTTTCCTGCGGATAAATTAAACGAAACAATAAAAGATTTCCACAATACAAAAGTAAGATACGAGAACTTTAAAGAGTCTGTTGCTCAGAATAAATCAGGCAGAGCCGATGAAGTAAAAGAGGAAATCAAATTCGTTACAGACAGAGAACACTATTGCGACGTAGTAAATCAGGCTATAAAGGACAAAACTGTTCCTCTTCGTGTAACTCATAACGATACAAAATTAAACAACGTTCTTATGGATAAAGATACAGGAAAAGGTGTTTGTGTAATTGACCTTGATACAGTAATGCCCGGCTCACTTTTGTTTGATTACGGCGATTCATTAAGATTTGGCACAAACACTGCAAAGGAAGACGAGGCAGATTTGTCAAAAGTTTCCTGCAGTCTGGAATACTTTGAAGCATTTACAAAGGGCTTTATGGAAGTTATGTCAGACACTATGACAGAAAAAGAAATTGAGTTGTTGCCGTTCTCTGCTATTCTTATGACTTTTGAATGTGGTATGAGATTTCTGGCAGACCACATTGACGGCGACACATATTTCAGAATTTCAAGACCTAATCATAATCTTGACAGAGCAAGAAATCAGTTTAAACTTGTTTATGATATGGAGCAGAAACTTCCTCAGATGAAAGAGATTGTTAATAAATACAGATAATTTGTAAAAGACTATTCTTTGCGAGGAAGAATAGTCTTTTATTGAGAGGAAATTAAAATGAAAAAAATTTTACAGTTGTTTTGGGCGTTTTTCAAGATAGGTGCATTTACCTTTGGGGGAGGATACGCTATGATACCTCTTATTCAAAGGGAAATCGCCGAAAACAAAAAATGGATTACAGACGAGGAAATACTTGAAATAATAGCAATAGCGGAATCAACCCCGGGACCTATTGCAATAAATACCGCAACTTTTGTGGGATACCGTGTGGCGGGTTTCTTTGGCGCTATGTTTGCAACGTTAGGTGTAGTGCTTCCGTCTTTTATAATTATCCTTATAGTATCTTTCTTTTTAAATCAGTTTAAAGAGAACAAGTATGTAGGCTATGCGTTTTTCGGTATAAGAGCAGGTGTACTTGCGCTGATTTTAAAGGCTCTTGTATCTATGTATAAAAAAGCACCAAAAGGAACTGTTCCCTATATTATTATGGGTGTTTCATTTATCCTTGCAGGGATAGTTAAGATAAATGTAATATTTGTAATTATCATCTGCGGTGTAACAGGTCTTGTCACCTATAACCTAAAAAGGAGGAAGCAACAGTGATTTTTCTTGAACTTTTTCTTACCTTTTTTAAAATAGGTGCATTTACCTTTGGAGGCGGCTACGCTATGCTTCCTTTGGTACAGGAAGCAGTTTTACAAAACGGTTGGCTTGGTCTTGAAGAGGTAATAAATTTTATTGCAGTAAGCGAAAGCACTCCCGGTCCCTTTGCAATAAATATGGCTACTTATGTGGGAAATCAGATGGGCGGAGTTTTTGGCGCTTTCTGTGCTACATTGGGTGTGGTGCTTCCGTCATTTATCATAATACTTGTTGTTGCAAAGTGCTTTGACAAATTTAAAAACAGTCACAGCGTAAAAGGTATTATGTCGGGATTAAAACCTGCAGTTGTGGGACTTATTGCTTCTGCGGTTTTGTCTATAGGAAAAACGGTGTTTGTATCGTCTACAGTTTATGGGGCTATAGGAATATTTTTAGTATCTCTGGTGATGGCTTTTAAGAAAGTTCACCCCATTATAATTATTTTAATTACTGCAGTTTTAGGTATAATATTTGGTATAACCTTTGGGATTTAAGGAGGAAATCAAAATGAACAAAAAAGCGTATTTTTACATTGACGATGTTATCTGGCCATTCCGTGATATCGCAAATGACAGACCAAAGTCAATTTTTGACCAGAGGCTTCTGAAAATTTTAAAAGAGGCTCACGAGAGATACGGACTTACTGTAACTCTTAACTGCTTTTACCGTACCGATTATTCATATACCGATGTGGAATTTGATTTAAGTATGATGCCTGATGACTACAAAGCGGAGTGGGAAGCAAACTCACACTGGCTTAAACTTGGCTATCATTCAAAACAGGAGTTCCCCGATTATCCTTTGATAAATGTAGAATACGAAGATATGAAAAATGAGTATACACGTTTTGCCAACGAGGTTAAAAGATTTGCAGGGGAAAAGGTTCTTATGGAATCAATTAATCCTCACTGGTGGCCTGTAAGTAAAGACGGCTGCAGAGCCTTAAGAGATTGCGGAATAAAACTTTTCAGTTGTACTTTTGGCGAAACTAAAGAATATAACGGAGATCCCGCAAGTCTGCCTTACGGTCACGCTTTTCGTTTGCTTCAGAACAGAAAACCTGAATCGAAATTATTCTATAGACCTGGTCGTGACCAGTCTGTTGCGAATTCTCTTTGCGCGTACAATCATTTATATACAGAAGAGGGAGAAACAACTTTCGGTACATTCAAGACTGTGTATAAAGAAGAACTGGGAATACATTTTAAAAGATTTGGTAACGGCGTTTGCTTAAACACTATTCCTATTGATGAAATTGAAGGAGAGTTAATGAAAAAGGTGGATAAGGAATACGTTTGCTTTGCCACACACGAGCAGTACGCTTATCCCGATTATTATGCATATCAGCCCGATACAAAAGATAAATTGTTTAAGGTTTGCGAAGTTCTTGAAAGAGAAGGATTTACATATTTCTTTGTAGATGATATTTTAACTATGTAAAAAAAGGTGGTCTGTTGACCACCTTTTTTTATATGCTATCTGAAATTTCTTTTGCCATATTCTCTATTTCTGCTTCATCATAGAGAGCAGATTTTATTGTGACGGAGTTTTCCAGTATTGTAATGTCTTTCATTGAACTTAGAATTTCCGTTGCAAGTTTGGTAAATGCCGGTGCCCAACTTCCGTTTTGTATAAGTCCTACTGTTCTGTTCTGAACATTAAGGGCTTTTATGTCGTGCAAAAAGGTTTCTGTGGGCGGATATATGCCGTTGTTGTATGTGGGCGATGCAATTACTATGTGGCTGCATCTGAAACATTCTGATACAAGATAAGAAAAATGAGTTGTGGAAATGTCATATACCACAATTTTTTTAACGCCGTTTTTGGCAAGTTGTGTGGCAAGTGCGTTTGCTACAGACTGAGTGTTTCCGTACATAGAAGCATAAGCAATCATTACTGCCTTTTCTTCGGGCTGGTATGTGCTCCACTTCTGATACTTTTCTAAAATTACGTTTAAGTCTTTTCTCCACACGGGACCGTGCAAAGGACATATTGTTTCTATTTCAAGGTTTGCTGCTTTTTTAAGAAGTGCCTGTACCTGAGGTCCGTATTTGCCTACAATGTTTGAGTAGTAGCGACGTGCCTCGCTCATATCAAAGTGTGCTTCGTCGCAGAAGATGTTGCCGTTTAATGCACCGAAAGTACCGAAAGCGTCTGCAGAATATAATGTTTTATCGTAACTGTCATAAGTTACCATTGCTTCGGGCCAGTGCACCATAGGCGCCATAACAAAGTGAAGTGTGTGTTTGCCAAGACATAATGTGTCGCCCTCTTTTACAGTTAAGTATGAAACGTCAGAAAGGGACGGGAAAAACTGTGAAATCAGTTTTACTGTTTTGTCATTTGCTACTACCTGCGTTTTTGGGTATTTGTTAAGCAAGTCTTTAAGCATAGCACAGTGGTCAGGCTCCATGTGGTTTACTATAATGTAGTCGGGATTTTTACCCTCCAGTACAAAATCAAGATTTTCCATAAACTGTCTTCCGCAGTTTTGGTCAACTGTATCTAAAACAGCGGTCTTTTCGTCTTTAATTACATAAGAGTTGTAGGAGACGCCGTTTGTAAGAGGAAAAATGTTTTCAAACAGATTGATGCGTCTGTCGTTTGCACCTACCCAGAAACAATCGTTGTTTATCTTTTGTGTAATGTTCATATCTATCATTCCTTTCGGGTTATATTGTACCATAAAATATAATAATATGCAAAATATTTTTAGAAATTGTATTGACAGTTCCAAATTTATGTGATATGATATATAATCTAGTATGATGGGTATTATGCCTTTTTATGTAAAAATGTCAAAAATAAGGATTAAGTATAAATTTTAACGAGGTGATTGTATTGCTCACAAAGGAACAACTTGTGCATCCAGTGCGCTACGGCAAAAATACTAGAATGAGTTATTCAAGAATAGGTGAATGTTTGGACATGCCAAACTTAATCGAAATTCAGAAGAACTCCTATGAGTGGTTTTTGACCGAGGGACTAAAGGAAGTGTTTCACGACATTTCCCACATCACAGACTTTTCAGGTAATCTTGTTCTTGAATTTGTTGATTTTTCATTGGACAGTACACCGAAATATTCTGTTGAGGAAAGCAAGGAAAGAGATGCAACTTACGCTACCGCTTTGCGTGTGAAAGTGCATTTAATCAACAAGGAAACAGGGGAAGTAAAAGAGCAGGAAATCTTTATGGGTGACTTCCCGCTAATGACTGACCAAGGCACATTTAT
>CALDNB010000243.1 GCA_937914775.1 uncultured Clostridia bacterium | reverse complement strand
ATTTCCTCGCAATCCCGAAGTTCCTCAGAAGCATATCTTAGTGCTGTACCGTGTCTGTTAACTGCCAGAGAAACAAGGTCGAAATCATTTCTTAACGAAGGGTCTGCATAAGACAAAGCAAGCCCGCAGTTTTTTACGGCAGCATAAACAATATTCCGGTTTTTCTTTTGATATGGTGAAGCCAGTGATAATGCATTCCCGCGATTAGAAACCGCCAATAACACTATTTCATCGTTTTCCCTTATTGCAAGGTCAAAATACATCAATGAATAGCCATCTTGTTTGACGGCTTCAAGGCAAATCTGATAGTTTCTACCAAATCGAAGTGGCAAATATTTTAAGCAAATATAGTTTTTCTTGACAAGGGATAGTACGAAGTTTTCATCTTCGAACATACTCGCAAATACATTTTTGATAATCTCCGGACAAAAATCAACAACTGATAAAAGGAATTTTTTTGATTTCAGTAGTTCTCTTGACACATCTTCTAAATAATCAGCATCATGTTTCAGGAGCAAACGCATCGAATAAGGGTCGATGCTAAGTTTATTTCTATGAAAAACATTTTTTCTGTCCCCATCTATTGCCTTAATAAGTATTTCTAAATCTGTTTGTTCAATAAGTTCAATAATTGAAGTCTCAGGCGAACGTGCAAGTTTATTTAGCAGGTTGCCCAGTAAACCATACTCGTTGCTGATTAGTACTCTCATAGCATTTTTACGGTCATTAAACTTTTCAAAAACCCAGCCGACAAGCCATAAGTCATATCGTTTTATAGAACCATCTATGTAATAACAGTTTTCTTTTATATATTTATGGATTTCCTGAATAAGAATCTTTTTCTCTTGTTCAGTCATATCGTCCACCACACTTCTTTTTATTTGATTCTATTATACTAAAATAAGTGTACCATAAAACGGACTTTAAACTTAATTGTAAAAAAAGACACCTGACGGTGTCTTTTTTGCTATGTCTGAATGGTTTTAGATGCAACAAAACTTCTTCCCTGTTCACCATTACCAGTTACTTTCCAAAAATCCTCTCGGGGTTCGAGTCCCTTTTAATTGATTTACCAACGAAAAATACCACCCTTTTGGGTGGTATTTTCGTTGGTGCGCCATCGGGGACTCGAACCCAGGACCCATTGATTAAGAGTCAATTGCTCTACCAACTGAGCTAATGGCGCTTATTAAATTGTCAACACGAAATATTATACAACTGCAAAAGCAATTTGTCAAGAGTTTATAAAAAAATATATTGAAACAACTACTCAAATATGGTAAAATATTATGAGGTGATTTTTATGAAAATTAATATTATTCAACCTGCATATACAATGGACATTAACGATGCAGACATATTATTTGAACAAAAACTAAATTATCTTGACCAGTGCACAGAAGACGCTGACCTTATCGTTTTACCTGAATACAGCGAATGTCCTACTGTATTACACGGACAAAAACAGATTGAAGAAACAATAGAAAAATACCACACCCGTTTAATGGATAAATGCAAAGAAACTGCAGTAAGATGCGGTGCATTGCTTTTTGTAAATGCATCATATAAGACAGACAATGGCTACAGAAACACAACTTACGCCATAGACAAAAACGGCGAAATTGTAGGCAAGTATTTTAAAGCCCATCCTGCACCTTCCGAGTGTAAGTCAGATGCCGAGGGTGGCTACGGTTGTATAGACGTTGACTACAGTTATGAATTTAATGAGCCTTATGTACTTGAGCACGATGGCATAAGATATGGTTTTATGACATGCTATGATTTTTACTTCTATGAAAGTTTTGCATCTTTGGCAAGACAAAACGTAGATATAATTATAGGTTGTTCACACCAACGCTCCGACCCGCACCAGACATTGGAAATAATAGGGCGGTTTTTATCATACAACACAAACTCATATTTAGTACGTTCTTCTGTTTCTCTTGGAGAGGACTCAAAAATCTGCGGTTGTTCGATGGTAGTTGCACCTGACGGAACAATGCTGCTTGATATGAAAAACGAGGTCGGCGCGGGTGTTGCCGAGTTTGACCCCCACAAGCGCTATCTTAAGGCGGCGGGCTTCGGCAATCCG
>CALDNB010000242.1 GCA_937914775.1 uncultured Clostridia bacterium | reverse complement strand
TTATCCGAAATTATATATGTCTTTTTTCAGTTTTAATTTGTCTATGTGGTTTTTCGCTCTTTCGTTACGTCCGCAGACAGACACAATCTGAAAGTCGGTGTCTAATCTGTCAAGGGCGGCAATCTGTTTTTCAATATGCCCGAAGCCCATACTTCCGCTTATTATGAATACTGTTGTTTTATCCTTGAAGCCAAGAATTTCCCGTGCCTTTTGTTTTGGCGTAGTGCTTGAAAATTTAGGGCTTATAGGAATTCCAAAAGGTAAAATATTCGCAGTACTTCCCAGTTTTTTCCGTGCCTGATTTTCTAAAAGTTCACTTGCGGTTACATAGTAGTCCATACAGGTATCTTCCCAGAAGGGATGAATGGTAAAGTCTGTAATTACCCCGATTGCAGGAACTTTTAAATACTGAAACCCCGTAACCAGTTGTGCCGCCCATACATGGGTACACAAAATAAGGTCGGGATTATAGTTGTAGCAGTATTTTTCCAGTTTTTTTGCCAGAAGCGTTACTGTAAGCCTTGGTAAAGACGTTGGTGACTGCGGTTCTTTCTTTTCTATCATTCTGTAAATTTTTCCGTATGTAACGGGGGAATGTTGTGTGGAGAAAAGGTACCCGTGTGACACAGATTCCCCTAGAATTTTATTAATGTATGAAAGGCAGTCCACCATTTTACATTCTACGTTTTTTGACTTTAAGTACTCGGAAACAGCCATTCCGCACTGGTGGTGTCCCTGCCCTGCAGTTACTGACAAAATAAGTACTTTCATTTAAATCATTCCTTTGTTATTTCCTCTAATACTGTTGCAAGTTGGTCGGGACAGGAGGTGTTTTTAAAACCGCACTTAATTCCTTTAAGCCGTTTAATTACCTCTGTTGCCTCCATTCCCTCTGCAAGGGCGGAAATTCCTTTGGAATTGCCGTTGCAACCGTGTGTGAATTTAATGTCTTTAACAATTCCGTCATCTAAATCAAATTCTATTAAACTGGCACATACGCCTTTTGGTTTTACGCTGTATTTCATTTTTGTCACCTACAATGTTTTAATATATTCTTTAAGAATGGTTACTGTGTTTTTACAAGCCATTTCCACAAAAGTCGGAAAATCAATATTTGAATTATTGTCTGCTTTGTCAGACATTGCACGGAGAACGCAGTAGGAGGTTTTGTTAAGATGGCAAACCTGACCGATTGCTCCCCCTTCCATTTCGGCACATACCGCATCAAAGGTAGTTCTTATTTCTGTCATTTTGTCGTTGCTGTTAATAAACTGGTCCCCTGATGCAACTACGCCTTTGTATGCTTTTATCCCCTCTATTTTTGAGGCGATTTCATACAGGGTGTCGGTCATTTTTTTGTCACAGGGGAAAGTAACTGTATCAATATTTGGGATTTTTCCTTTTTCATATCCTAAAGGAGTAATGTCGTAGTCGTGCTGGACAGAAGCAGTTGCCACAACAATATCACAAATATCCATTTCAGGAAGAAGCCCTCCCGCAACACCTGTGTTTATAATTTTGTCTGTATGATATTTAAGGCACATTATCTGGGCGGCAACAGCAGCATTTACCTTGCCCTCGCTGCATTTTGCAATTACTATATCTTTGCCCGAAAGAGTACCCACGTTGAACTTTATACCTGCAATTTCTGTCACTTCTTTTAGTTCAAGCATGGAGCAAAGTTCCTTTACTTCTATATCCATAGCACCAATTATACCTAACATTATTATACCTCCCTTACCAATTTAATTATACTATACTTTTATTTTTTAGTAAATAGTTTTGGTTGTTTTTCTTGAAATATGCCTTGAATGATAATTGACTAATTTAAAAAATTAGGTTATACTTAAGTTAAGTAAAATATTTTTTGGGAGGATGAAAAATGGAAAAACTATTTAAGTTAAAAGAGCACGGCACTAATGTAAAAACTGAAATTATTGCCGGAATCACCACTTTTTTGGCGATGTCTTACATTTTGGCAGTTAACCCAGGTATGTTAGGCATTATCCCCGACGGTCCCGGTGCTCCTGCTATCTTTATGGCAACAGCACTGTCAGCGGCGATTGCTACAATCTGTATGGCGTTTTTTGCCAACTACCCTGTAGCACTGGCGTCAGGTATGGGTCTTAATGCTTTCTTTACTTACACAGTATGTTTGACTATGGGTTATTCATACAAAGTAGCATTAACGGCTATATTAATTGAAGGTTTTATCTTTATGATTCTTTCAATCTTTAAGTTCAGAGAAGCATTGGTTAACAAAATTCCAAAGAACTTAAAACTTGGTATCACAGCAGGTATTGGTTTGTTCATCACAATTATTGCATTAATCAATGCAGGGGTTGTTGTAAACAACGACTCTACATTGGTAGGTCTTGGAAACTTGGGCTCACCTCAGGTTGTTTTAGCAATAGTTGGTCTTTTAATCATCGGCGTATTACATCACTACAAAGTTAAAGGTGATATCCTGATTGGTATTTTGGCTACATGGGTACTTGGAATTATTGCACAGTTAATCGGCTGGTACGTAGTTGACGTGGAAGCAGGAGTATATTCTTTAATTCCGTCTCTTTCATGGGAATCAATTAAAGCAAACTTTGCGGCTCCTGCACTATTCCAGTTTGACTTTGGTTTTATTGCCAAAAACTTTATGTCTTTTGCAGTTGTAATGTTTACATTCCTATATACAGATCTTTTTGATACAGTAGGTACATTGATTGGTGTAGCACAAAAAGGGGATTTACTGGCAGAAGACGGTTCACTTCCAAAAGCAGGCGGAGCACTTATGGCGGACGCTGTAGGTACAGTTGCAGGTGCGTGTCTTGGTACATCAACAGTTACAAGTTACGTTGAATCTTCAGCCGGTGTAGCAGCAGGAGGAAGAACAGGTTTGACAGCATTAACAACAGGTATAATGTTCTTAATTGCAATTCCCTTTGCTCCTGTTTTCCTTGCAATTCCCGGATTTGCTACAACACCTGCTATGTTATTCGTTGGTCTTTTGATGTTGTCAGCAGTAACAAAGATGGACTTTGACGGTGACGTTGCAGATGCTATCGGTGGATTTTTAGCAGTTGTTATGATGCCTTTTGCATATTCAATTGCAACAGGTATTATGTTTGCTATGATTTCCTGGGTTGTACTAAAACTTTTAACAGGTAAAGTAAAAGATATTTCTCCTGTTATGTGGATTTCAGTTTTATTGTTTGCAATCTACATATATACAACAATAGCATAATTTCCAACAGTTTAAATGCTCGTAATCTCTCAGATTACGAGCATTTTTTATTGATTTTATTATGTGAAAATGTTATAATAAGTATGATAACCTAAGACCGAGGTGAAAATTATGCAAAAAGTTACCGCATTAATAGTTGCGGCAGGAAACGGGACACGAATGAACTCCCGTGTTAAAAAGCAGTTTTTATTAATTAAAGACATTCCTGTTATAGTCCATACAGTACTGGCATTTGAGAAGTCAGAAATAATAGATGACATAGTAATAGTTACAGCAAAAGAGGACATTGCAAAAACCAATGGTCTTGTAAAGCAATACGGACTTAACAAGGTTTCAGATATTGTAGCAGGTGGAGAAACAAGAACAGATTCTGTAAGAAACGGACTTATGTATGTAAAGTCAGACTTTGTTGCAATTCACGACGGGGTAAGACCGTGTATTAAAGAGGAACGCATAAAACAGGTAGTGGAAGAGGCAAAAAAATACGGCGGTGCGGCATTAGGCGCACCTGTTACAGATACACTAAAAGCAGTTGACGGTGACGAGATTAAAAGTACTGTTGACCGAAGAAATCTTTGGCAGATACAGACTCCTCAATGTTTTGATACGGTGGCCTTAAAAGAAGCCTACGAGAAGAATGTAGGACTTACATATACTGATGACTGCCAGATTTTTGAAAGCAGAGGCTTAAGCGTAAAAGTAGTGGCAGGAGACAAAAGCAATATAAAAACCACTACAGAAGAAGATTTTGAACTGGCAGAATTTTTACTTGAAAAGAAGGAATAAAAATGGTTGTAGATGTTAAAACAAGCAAAGGCGGTTACAAGGTAATAATTGAAAACAACATATTGTCACGATTGCAGGAAGAAGTAAAAGAAATATCGGGGCAGGGTAAGATTTTTGTAGTAACAGATTCAAATGTAGATGGTATATACGGCAAAAAGATAAAAGAAACCCTTGATTGCTTTTATTACGTTTTACCCTTTGGCGAACATACCAAAAGCCATAAATATTTAATGGAACTGTATGAGCAGTTTTTAAAAGCAGGGCTTACAAGGGACGACACTGTAGTTGCATTCGGCGGTGGCGTCATTGGAGATTTGACGGGCTTCGCCTGTGCCACATATTTACGTGGAATTAAATATGTGGGCGTTCCTACTACCTTGTTGTCACAAGTGGACAGCAGTGTTGGTGGAAAGGTAGCGGTAAATCTTCCACAGGGTAAAAACCTCGTTGGCAACTTTTATCCACCGTCAAAGGTAATAATTGACCCTGAAGTTTTAAGCACTCTTCCAAAACGCGTATTTTCTGACGGAATGGCTGAGGTAATTAAATACGGTGCAATTAAAGACAAGGATTTGTTTATGTCCCTGTTTGAAGACGATATTGATATTGCCGCAGTAATTAAAAAGTGTGTTGAGATAAAAAGAGATATTGTTGAGAATGACGAGTTTGACAAAGGCGAAAGAATGATTTTAAACTTCGGGCACACTTACGGTCACGCAGTTGAGTGCTATTACAATTACGACAAATACACTCACGGCGAGGGCGTGGCAACAGGTATGCTTTACATAACGGATATTTCTGAAAAAATGGGTATTACAAAAGAGGGAACATATCAGTTAATTAAAAATATGTGCGAAAAATACAATTTATATTTCCCCGAGGCAACAGTACCGGAAAAAGACGCAAAAGAAATAATAAAAAAGGATAAAAAGGCAACAACAGACGGAATAAACTATATAGTATTAGAGGAACTTGGCAAAGCAATAATTAAAAAGGAGATTTTGTAATGGGTGCAGTATTTGGTAAAAATATTCAGTTTACAATATTCGGGGAGTCTCACGGTCCGGCAATCGGGGGAGTAATTTCTTCTGTGCCTCACGGCGTTAAACTTGACTTCCCCTATATTGATATGTTTTTAAAACGCAGAAACCACAAGGCACTATATACTACAAAGCGTCAGGAAGCGGACAATTATGAAATTTTGTCAGGGGTAAAAGACGGGGTAACAACAGGGGCACCCCTTGCCTTTATAATAAGAAACGGAGATACAAGAGGAAAGGATTACAGCGAACTGGAAAACCTTGTAAGACCGGGACATTCCGATTACCCTGCCTTTATAAAATATGACGGCTTTAACGACGTATCAGGTGGCGGACATTTCAGCGGACGTTTAACTGCACCACTTACCTTTGCAGGAAGCGTTGCAAGGCAGATTTTAAGGGACAAAGGTATAGAAATCTATTCCTATGTAGTGTCGGTTGGTAATACAAAATGCCCAACAGAAACAGACGACGTAAAAGAAATGCAAAAAGCAGACTTCCCTGTTGCAGAGGACAGTTACAAAGAAAAGTTTTTGCAGGAAATGGAGAATGCCGCAAAAGATGGAGATTCTGTGGGCGGGGTTATAAGATGCGTTATAAAGAACGTACCTGCAGGAGTGGGAGAGCCATTTTTCCATTCTGTGGAAAGCGAAATTGCAAAAATGATGTTTTCAATACCTGCAGTTAAGGGAATAGAGTTTGGCAAAGGCTTTGAAATTACCAGTATGCGGGGAAGCGAAGCAAACGACTGTTATCAGGTAAGAGACGGTGAAATTAAAACTGTCACCAACAACAATGGTGGTGTAACAGGCGGAATTACCAACGGCAGTGACGTGGTTTTCCAGGTGGCAATAAAACCTACACCGTCAATTTTCAAACCCCAGCAGACAGTAAATGTTGATACAAAAACAAATGAAATATTACAACTAAAAGGAAGACACGACAGTTGCATAGTGCCAAGAGCAACAGTTGCAGTAGAAAGCGGTGCGGCACTGGTTGTTCTTGATTTGCTTGGAGGCAAATAAATGAAAAATATATACTTAATAGGAATGCCGGGCTCAGGGAAAACTACTGTTTCAAAAATACTTGCAAAAAAATTAAATATGTCTTTAGCAGACACGGACAGTATAATTGAAAGTAAATATGGAAGTATTCCCGACATATTCAAAACACAGGGAGAGCAGTATTTCAGAAATCTGGAAACAGAAACTTTAAAAGAAATAAAAGAGAATACAGTTGTTTCTACCGGAGGCGGAATTGTAAAGACAGATGCCAACAGGGAAGCGATGTCAAAAGGCGTAGTTGTTTTTATTGACACCCCACCTGAAGTTTTAAAAACAAGAGGTCTTTTCGTGAACAGACCTCTTTTAAAAAGCAGTTCTGACATAGAAAAACTGTATAACGAAAGATACCATTTGTATAAGGCGTGGGCTGATGTAACGGTAAACGGCGACAAAAGTCCTATGCTTTTAGCAGAGGAAATAGCAAAAAGTATAAAGTAATGGAGAGAATATGGGATATATAAGTAACGGATTTAATCATTTTAAGACTATTACAAAGCACCGC
>CALDNB010000241.1 GCA_937914775.1 uncultured Clostridia bacterium | reverse complement strand
TTTATCGGTTCAGTACTTAACACTTTACCGTTTAAGTCCGCAACATTCTGAGCGCGAACATAACTGCTTTCGGCACTTGTTGTTTCTTTAATCAATATTTCTGTCCATTCTCCGCCGTTAATTGAGTATTCACCCATTAATATAGCGGGAAGTTGTCCGTTACTTGTGTACATACCATAAGAAATTGATGACATATTAAACACGAATTTTAAGCCGTAACCGCTTTTTCCGCTTACTGTATATGTTTCAAGATTTGAAATTGTAGGCGGGTCACAATCCATCAAAGGACTTGTTAATGCAAAAACGCTTACAGACATCAAAGATAAAACCATAATTGATGCCAGAATAAAGGCTAAAATCTTTTTCATTTTCTTTTCTCCGTTTCGTTATATAAATATATTCATATACTATCATACGGTACTAGCACAGTCAATGGAAAATATTCTTAAAAATATGGAGAATATTCATATAAAGAAAGAGTGGTGACGTTGTCACCACTCTGTATTATTGTTTGTCAATATAATCACACGCATTAAGTGCTGCAACTGCGCCGTCTGATGCGGCAGTTACCACCTGGCGTATTTTCTTTTTGCGGCAGTCTCCTGCAACAAACACACCTTTTGTTTCGCAGTTTAATGTTTCGTCATAATCTGCGTAGCCGTAACTGTCAAGTTTAATAACGTCTTTAAAATACTCGTTTTGTGGAATAAGACCGATTGCGACAAACATTCCGTCTAAAAGAAGATTTTTTGTGTTGCCGTCTGCTTCGTCTTTTATAACTATTCCTGTGAACGTGTCACCGTCAGGAATTTCGCAAACTGTATGGTTAAGTATTACTGTAATATTGTCCTTTTCCTCCACCTGTTTTGAAAGACTTGCTTCGCCTGTTAAATAAGGCAGATTCTGAACAACATACACTTCCTTTGAAAGTTGTGACAGTTGCAATGCTTCCTGAAGCGCGGAGTTTCCTCCTCCTATTACCGCAACAGTTTTGTCTGCGAAAAATGCGCCGTCGCACACTGCGCAAAACGAAATGCCGTCACCGATAAATTTGTCTTCATTGGGGAGTCCCAAACGGCGGTGTTTTGCCCCTGTGGCAATAATAACAGCCTTTGCCTCGAAAGTATCTCCGTCAGTTACTACTTTTTTAATATCTCCGTCAATAATTTTTAATGCTTCTGCAGATTCAAACTCTACCCCCTGTGTTATTGCCTGTCCCACAATATTTTCCGCAAACTCATTACCTGTTACTTCGGAAAAACCGGGAATGTTTTCTACTTTTGGGGAGTATGTGATTTGTCCGCCGAAAGAGGCTTTTTCTATAACCAAAACGGTTTTGTTTGCACGTCTTGCGTATATACCCGCAGTAAGTCCTGCGGGTCCGCCTCCTATAATTACAATATCATACACGCCTTACACCCTCTATTCTATTACCTTCTTGATTGCGCCTACTCCTGCAAATTTCTCTGCAACGCCGTTTTTAACAACTACAAGTGTAGGTGCCTGTTTGATACCAAGAGAGTTTGTAAGTTCTACGTTGTCTGTTGCCATAATTTTAGTGTAAGGATACTGTGCTTTTTCAAGAAGTGAGTATGCTATTTTGCAGTTAGGGCAGGTAGGTGATGCAAACAGGTAGTTGCCGTCAGCAAGACCGCCGTTTCCGCTTTGTGCTTTTACTTCTTCTTTTACACAGTCTTTGTTAACATTTTTAAGACCGTCAACATCAATTACATATTCTTTTCTTTCTTTGTATTCCTGAGTTTTACCTGCATTCCAGTTTCTTACAGGTCTGTAGTAACCTGTAATTCTGCTGTAAACCTCTGCATCTTCTCCGCAGATGGGACAGGTAAAGTGTTCACCGATAATATAACCGTGATTTTTACATACGGAATATGTGGGTGACATTGTGTAGTAAGGAAGTTTGTAGTTTTCTGCAATCTTTCTTACAAGGTCTGCTGCTGCTTTCCAGTCAGGTAATTTTTCACCTAAGAATGCGTGGAATACTGTACCTGAAGTATATAGTGTCTGCAATTCGTCCTGAATATCAAGAGCAGAGAAAATATCGTCTGTGTAGCCAACGGGCAAGTGACTGCTGTTGGTGTAGTACGGAACATTTTCGTCTTCTGATGCAGTAATAATGTCGGGATATTTTTCAACGTCGTGTTTTGCAAGTCTGTATGATGTTGACTCAGCAGGAGTTGCTTCCAAGTTGTAAAGGTCACCGTATTCTTCCTGATAGTCAGACAAGCGTTCGCGCATGTGGTTAAGAACGTCTTTTGTAAATTCCTGACATGCTTTGTCTGTCATATCTTTTCTTACCCATTTTGCGTTAAGACCTGCTTCGTTCATACCTACAAGACCGATTGTTGAGAAGTGGTTTGCAAATGTTCCAAGATATCTCTTTGTATATGGATACAAGCCCTCTTCAAGCAGTTTTGTGATAACTGTTCTCTTGATTTTAAGTGAACGTGCAGAAATGTCCATCATTTTGTCAAGACGTGCATAGAAGTCTGCTTCATCAGTTGCAAGATATGCAATTCTCGGAATGTTGATTGTTACAACACCTACAGAACCTGTGCTTTCACCGCTTCCGAAGAAACCGCCTGATTTTTTACGAAGTTCTCTTAAGTCAAGACGCAAACGGCAGCACATACTTCTTACGTCGCTTGGCTCCATATCGCTGTTGATGTAGTTTGAGAAATAGGGAGTACCGTATTTTGCAGTCATTTCAAATAACAGTTTGTTGTTTTCTGTTTCTGACCAGTCAAAATCTCTGGTGATTGAATATGTGGGGATAGGATACTGGAAGCCACGTCCGTTAGCGTCACCCTCAATCATAATTTCGATAAAGGCTTTGTTAACAAGGTTCATTTCTTCCTGACAGTCGCCATAAGTGAAGTCCATATCTTTTCCGCCCACGATGGCTGGTAAATCTTTTAAGTCGTTAGGTACTGTCCAGTCAAGAGTAATGTTTGAGAACGGCGCCTGTGTTCCCCATCTTGAAGGAGTGTTTACGCCGTAAACAAATGACTGAATAGCCTGTTTTACTTCTTTGTATGTCAGTTTATCTACCTTAACAAATGGTGCAAGGTAGGTGTCGAATGATGAAAACGCCTGTGCTCCTGCCCACTCGTTTTGCATAATTCCAAGGAAGTTAACCATCTGGTTACATAGTGTTGACAAATGACTTGCAGGTGCGGAAGTAATTTTTCCCGGTACACCGCCAAGACCTTCCTTAATTAACTGTTTTAAACTCCAGCCTGCGCAGTAACCTGTAAGCATTGACAAGTCGTGAATGTGAATGTCGCAGTTTCTGTGAGCGTTGCTTATTTCTTCGTCATACACCTCTGACAACCAGTAGTTTGCTGTAATAGCACCTGAGTTTGAAAGAATAAGTCCGCCAACAGAATAAGTAACTGTTGAGTTTTCTTTTACACGCCAGTCAAGAACGTTAACGTAATTGTTAACTGTTTCTTTGTAGTCAAGGTATGTGTTCTTTAAATTACGAAGTTTTTCTCTTTGTTTTCTGTATAAAATGTACGCTTTTGCTACACCGTCGTAGCCGCCCTGAATCAAAACTGATTCAACGCTGTCCTGAACATCTTCCACCGCTACAAGACCGTCTTTAATTTTTCCCAAAAAATCTGCCGATACTTTTAGTGCAAGGAAATCAATTATGTTATCGGTGTAGTCTGTGTTTGTGGCATCAAATGCCTTTTTCATCGCACCGGCGATTTTGTTAATGTCAAATTCTGCAATTTGTCCGTCTCTTTTTACAATTTGATACATATTTAGCACCTCTTTTTCATAAATTTATCTTATACAAGACATATTAATTATCGAAGAAATCTCTGCTAAAAAGCCTTCCATTTCTTCATCGCTAAAGGAGTCAAGCCCCTCAGGATTTAAAACATTTTCCGAGCATTTGTATTTTTGTAAATAATACTTCTTTGCTCCTTTTATCCATTTTGCCAATGACACAAGTTGTTCTTTAGTATGAATCCCTTTTACAACAGTTGTCCGAAACTCATATTCCACTTTTCCCGAAAGTAAAAAGTCCTTTGATTCGGTTACTGCTTCCAAAAGCCCGTCAACTCCTGTTGCACTTTTATATTGCTCAGGACTGTTTTTAATATCCATCGCAACATAGTCAACCAGTCCGTCATTTACAAGTTTTTTTAGCATTTCCGGTTTTGTTCCGTTGGTGTCAATTTTAACTTTGTAACCAAGTTCTTTTACTTTTTTAAGAAATTCTGCAATGTCAGGGTGTAAAAGCGGTTCACCGCCTGACACTACTACGCCGTCTAATATGTTTTTTCTGCTTTTTAAGAAATCAACAACCTCGTTTTCGCTGATTTCTTCCTGGGCAGGACCATCTACCAAAGATGAATTGTGACAAAAGGGACACCGGAAGTTGCATCCGTGAGTAAATACTATACAGGAAACAGTTCCCGGAAAATCAAGCAATGTCAGTTTTTGTAAGCCTGAAATTAGCATACAATCATCCCCTTAGGACTTGATTATAATATATCTTGTAGTATTTGTCAATAGAAAAACACAAGATATTGTGTTTTTTTAAAAATTTTTTAAAAACACTTCCCCTTGTATTAAATATGTTATATAATATGGAACTAAGGAGGATGATAGTTTTATGATTAAATCAGGATTTTCTAGATTATGTATAACACCGCCTCTTGGCGTTCCATTATCGGGATACTATGAAGCAAGATTCACAAAAGGCGTACTTGACGACCTTTATGCAACAGCTGTTGCATTTGATGATGGAAACAAAAGAAGCGTTATTATTGCTGTTGATATAATAATGCTTACACAGAAGCAATGTTTAAAATACAGAAAAATAATATCAGAGTATTGTAACATCCCTGTAGAAGCAGTATTTATCACATGTTCACATACACATACAGGTCCAATGATAGGGCAGGATTTTGCATCTGAGCTTTGCGGATCGTCCCATTACGAGGAATTTTTAGGTTTACAGATGCGCGATGCCGCAGCGTATGCCCTTGAAAATTTAAGCGAATCAAAAATTTACACGGCAGAAAACAAGGCAGAAAGAATTTCATTTATCAGAAGATACCGTATGAAAGATGGTTCTGTACAAACCAACCCCGGCATACACAATCCCAACATCGACCACCCATTGGGAACGCCTAACGAAACAGTTAAACTTTTAAAAATAGTAAGAGAAAACAAAGATGATATATTTATTGTTAATTTTGGTGTTCATCCCGACACAATCGGGGGAGAATATATAAGCGCAGATTATCCCGGTTTTGTGCGTTCAACTATAGAAGCATCAATCCCGGGTACAAAGTGTATGTTCCTTCTGGCTCCCCAGGGAGATGTAAATCATATTAACCCGTTCCCTGAGAATGGTGATTCAAACGGACTTGAAATAACTTTTGACGGTTGCCCCAGAGGATACGAGCATGCAAAATATATGGGAAGAGTAATTGCAGGAGCAGTACTGCAGGTTTGTGATAAAGCGGCTCTGATTGAAACAGACGCAATAGAGTACGCCGTAAAAAGAATTGACATTCCGTCCAATCAGGAAAACAACAGACTTGATGAAGCACGAAGAATCGTTGAGTTGCACGAAAACGGCAGAGATAATGAACTGCCGTACAAGGATATGGAACTAACAACTGTTGTAGCAGAAGCAAAAAGAATAGTTACACTGGAAAACGGACCAGAGTCATTTTCTTTTATACTTTCCGCTATAAAACTAGGCTCTATGGTGTTTATGGGTATCCCCGGAGAACCCTTTACCGAAATAGCAAACAGAATATATGACTGTTCTCCTTTTAAAACAACAATATTATGTTGCCTGGCAAACGGCGGAGATTCATATTTCCCCACCAGCAGCGCATATAGCGAAGGCGGATACGAAGCCAGAACATCAAGGCTGAAAAAAGGCGGAGACGATATTGTAGTAAATGGGACTTTGGAATTGTTAAAAAATCTTTAAGTTTAAGGAATGATATTATGGCTGTAATGCTTAATCCTGACAAGGAAATTGTAAAAACCGTAAAAGAGGGACTAAAAAGAACAGGCGGCTACTGCCCCTGCATAAGAGAACGTTCTGAAGACACAAAATGTATGTGCAAACAGTTTAAAGAACAGATAAAAGACCCAAATTTCGAGGGTTACTGCCACTGTATGCTTTATTATAAAACTAAGGAGGAATAAATATGAATGAAATTTCAATTACAAAGGAAAATTTTGAACAGGAAGTATTAAAATCCGACGTGCCTGTCCTTATCGATTTCTGGGCAGAATGGTGTGGCCCCTGTAAAATGCTTTCACCAATTATTGAAGAAATCGCAAAGGAAGCAAATGGGGAATACAAAGTAGGCAAAGTAAACATAGACCAGCAACTTGAACTTGCAAATGCTTTTAAAATAGTAAGCATCCCGACAGTCGTTGTTATGGAAGACGGCAAAGTTAAAAACTCCGCCGTTGGCTATATGCCGAAAGAAAACATATTGAAACTTTTGAAATAAAAAATAAAAAAATGCAGTCTGCACCAGTTTGTGCAGACTGCATTTTTTATTATAAATCACTGTTCAGATCTTCAAAAATAATCATCGTATGAACAATTGTAAATTTTCTTTAGTTCGATAATCACACTTGCTCTTATATTCAATTCTCCTGCTTCGTACTTCGCATAAGTGCTTCTTCCTATATCACATCCACGCCTTTGAAGTTCGGCAGCAAAAGTGAGTTTGATGATATATGCAACAAAGTTGTTACCACGCTGAAAAAAACGCCCTCATATAAAACGAATTTATGTAAGAGCGGAATTTCCGTATTGCCACTTTTTGATGCATTTTTTGGGTTTTCGCTAGAAAAGTGCTAGAAAAATGTTAGATAAAAATATGGGTTGTTTTGGCGTTATTGAAATTCCTATGAATATATAGTATAATTGATATAGAGGTGATGTTATGAACAGACCGCACATAATCTGTCACATGGTGACATCAATAGACGGAAAGGTTACGGGAGATTTTTTGTCCCGACAGGAATGTGAAAAAGCTACGGATATTTATTATGAGTTAAATCGTGAGTATAACAAAAACGGCGCAAATGGATTTATTTGCGGTCGTGTGACGATGGAAAGCAGTTTCACAGGTGGTTGGTATCCTGATTTGACAAGGTACGAGCCTATTGATAATAAAAATGATTTTATCCCTGAAAATCTATCGGGATTCTATGCCGTAAGTTTTGATCCAAAAGGTAAACTCGGTTGGAAAAACAGCAAGATTATCGACGAAGACCCTGGTTATGGCGATGCACAGATAATTGAAGTTTTGACAGAACAGGCAGACGGACGATATCTTGCCTATCTGCAGAGTATGGAGATTCCATATATCTTTGCAGGCGAAACCGAAATTGATGTTAAAATCGCTCTTGAAAAGCTTAAAACCCTTATGAGTATAAACTCTATTCTTTTAGAGGGCGGTAGCATTGTAAACGGTTATTTTCAGCGAGCAGATGTGATTGACGAGATTAGCATTGTTGTCGCACCGATTGTTGCAGATGCTGAGGATAAACCATTATTTATGGATAGCACATTATCCGAATTTAAATTAAAAGAAATCAAGCAATACGATGATGTTGTTTGGATGAATTATATACGAAAATAAGGTGGTTTATTAAATGAA
>CALDNB010000240.1 GCA_937914775.1 uncultured Clostridia bacterium | reverse complement strand
GGAGGAGGACGCCCGCCGTATCTATGCCACCACCGATAAGGCCCGCGGCACCCTGAAAGCCCTGGCCGACCGCGAAGGCTACGAGACTTTTGTGGTGCCGGATGATGTAGGCGGCCGTTTTTCTGTTCTCACTGCAGTAGGTTTGCTTCCGATCGCAGTAAGCGGTGCAGATATTGATATGATGATGAAAGGTGCCGCCGACGCAATGGAGGAATACTCTGTTGACGATCTGGACAAAAATATGTGCTACCAATATGCCGCATCACGTTTTTCAATGCTTCAGAAGGGCAAAACTATTGAAATGCTTGTAAACTACGAACCTGCTCTTCACTATATGACAGAGTGGTGGAAACAACTGTACGGGGAAAGCGAGGGCAAAGACCAGAAAGGTATTTTCCCTGCAGGTGCAGACTTCTCAACTGACCTACATTCTATGGGACAGTACATTCAGGACGGCAGAAGATGTATTTTTGAAACAGTACTGAGTGTTAACAGTACAAAAGCAGACGTAACAATAGGGGAAGACAAAGACGACCTTGACGGGCTTAATTTCTTGGCAGGAAAAACTGTTGACTACGTAAACCGCAAGGCTATGGAGGGAACGGTTTTAGCCCACACAGACGGGGGAGTTCCTAACTTTATTGTAGAAATTGACAACCTTGACGAGTACCATTTCGGCTATCTTGTTTATTTCTTTGAAAAAGCCTGTGCAGTAAGCGGATATATGCTTGGTGTCAATCCCTTTGACCAGCCCGGTGTTGAAGCGTATAAGAAAAATATGTTTGCATTACTTGGAAAACCGGGATATGAGGAAGAAAGACAAAAACTTTTAGACAGACTTTCAAAATAATACTTGAAAAATTACTCCGTATATAGTACAATGAAATTACAGGAAAAAATAAAAGGAGGTTTTTAAAATGATAAAAGTATTAATGGGCGAAAAGGGCTCAGGCAAAACCAAGGCTTTTATTGAAATGGTAAACAAAGCGTCAGACGTTGAAAACGGTAATGTTGTTTGCATTACTAAGGACAACAGACACTTGTTTGATTTGAAATCAAAAGTAAGAATGTCAGATACATCTGATTTTTCAGTTAAATCATACGAGGCTCTTGTTGGTTTTATAAGCGGTATTGTTTCAAGAGACTATGATATAACTCATATTTTTATTGACAGTATTACAAAATTAACAGGTATGCCTGTTGCAGAAAGTGACGGATTTTTTGATGATATTAAAGCAATTGCCGACAAATTCAACATCAAGTTTACAATTACAGTAAGCGCTGATGTAAAAGAAGCAACAGATAAAATCAAAGGTTATTTGGTAGAATTATAGGAGGCATTGCCAATGATAGCGTTAGGTTGTGACCACGCTGCAGTAGATTTTAAAAATTCACTTATTGAATTTTTGCAGTCAAAAGGTTATAGTTGCGAAGACGTAGGTACATATACAAATGACAGTTGCAACTATGTTGATTATGCAAAAAAAGTTTGCGAAGCCGTAACATCGGGCCGCTGCGAAAAAGGTATTCTTGTATGCGGAACGGGTGTGGGTATGGCTATTGCCGCAAACAAACAAAAAGGAATAAGATGCGTAAATGCTTCGGAGGCATTGTCCGCAAAATTATCCAGAATGCATAATGACACCAATGTTCTTTCTATGGGTGCCAGAATGATTGGTCTTGAAGCAGGTAAGGAAATTACCATGACCTGGTTAACTACAGACTTTGAGGGCGGAAGACATATAGAAAGAGTAGAAAGTCTTGAAAAATAAAATTATGGCTACGACTTTTGTCGTAGCCATGTTTGTAGGTGATAAAAATGTTTAAAGTAGAATTAACAACTGCGCCAAAGGATTTTTCTTTTTATCAGCAGGAAAAGGGTTATGCAGATGTTGAATTAAAAGGGAAATTCTATATTGAGGACTATGAGCCGACTGCACTTCCTTATGCAAAGGTGGTTGACGAAAAATCAGGAGTTACGGTAATCGGCTGGACGCCCTTTAAAACAGATGGGGACAACTGCAGTGTTACATTTAAAATTCCTGCAGGTTATTCCTACACAATACATATTTGTATTTTCAGAAAAGACTGGTTTGCGTACCGTTTTTACGAAGATTATATTCACCACATAGGGGTAGGGGATATTTTCATTATTGCAGGGCAGTCGAATGCTCAGGGCAATGGCTTTGGAGAGTACGAAAACTTAATCCATAACGGTATTTATAATTTTAAATACTGCGAGAGTTGGGCACTTGCAGACCACCCCTTAAACTGGCTTGACCGCAGCATTAAATTCGGTCAGGGTATATACGGACCCCATATAAGGACTGCAAAGGACCTTGTAAATCAGACGGGTATTCCCGTGGGCTTTGTTTCCTGTGCTGTGGGCGGAGTTCCCATTAAAAGATGGAACAAGCATCTGGGAGGCGATTTGTACGAGGGTATGCTTTCCTATGTAAAAAAAGCAGGAGGGAAAGTTGCAGGTGTTATCTGGTATCAGGGTTGTGACGATGCTTTAAAGGAAGAAACTGCAAAAGCATACTACGATAATTTTGCGCAGATGGTACAGGATTTCAGGGACGATTTGGGCATTAAAGATTTGCCGTTCTTTACTTATCAACTTAATACTCTTCATAATAACGAGGGGTATAGCGACGGCCCTTTCTCCCTTATGCGTGAACAGCAAAGACGTGCCGCCCAAGACTTAAAAAATGTATATATAGTTCCTACTTTCGGAGCAGCAAAATCGGATAACGCTCATAACAGCGTTGAGGGTTGCAATCTTATAGGGCGCCGTATGGCACGGCTTATTATGTCTGTACTATATAAAAAGTATGAAATGCCCGTAATTCCTAATGTGCAGAAAGTTACAAAATCAGGGAAAAACAAAATCAAGGTACAGTTCCAGAAGGGTGTAATACTGACTGCAGGGGAACTGCCAAGCGGTAAAGTGGAAATTACAGTCTTTGACCAAAAAGGCATTAATAATTACAAAGAATATAAACTTCACAAAAACACAATTACCCTGACGCTGGAAAGAGCGGTAGAGGGAGAGGCAACTGTTCACGGTTGCTACGGTAAAGCACCGTCAGGACTGATACTTAGAGATTTCTCCTACAATATGCCTATACTTGGTTTTAGTAAGAAGTTATAATTGAATTAAAAGCCATTTCTGTTGAAATGGCTTTTTCTTTTGAAAATCATACTATTTTCCCTATAATTATAGGAATTTTCCATTGAGCATAGTTTTTTCCCTATGCTATAATATGATTGAAATTACAATAATGGGGGTATAGTGTTGAAAACAGTAAAATTTGGTATTATAGGATGCGGTCTTATGGGTAAGGAATTTGCAGGTGCCGTTGGCAGATGGTCTCATCTTGAGGAAATTTGTGCGAAGCCTGAGATTGTTGCTGTGTGCGATACAAATCCTGCGTCACTTGACTGGTTTTTAAACCGCATAACAACCATTAAATACAAATACACAGATTACAAGGAACTACTGGCAAATGAAGAGATTGATGCAATATATTGCGCTGTTCCCCACGTTTTGCATCAGCAGATTTATGTAGATATAATTAATTCAGGCAAACACTTTATGGGTGAAAAGCCTTTCGGTATGGATATGGCACAGAATGAAAAAATTATGGAGGCAATAAATAACCATCCCGATTCTGTAATACGCTGTGCAAGTGAGTTTCCTTTTTACCCTGCATGTCAGAAACTTATACAGTATATTAAAGAGGGCAAAACAGGAAGAATACTTGAAGTTAAAGCAGGTTTTTGCCACTCAAGCGATATGAATCCCAATAAGCCCATTAACTGGAAAAGGGTAAAAGAAATAAATGGCGAATACGGATGTATGGGAGATTTGGGACTTCACGCCGAGCACATTCCTTTCAGACTTGGCTGGGTGCCTGAAAACGTGTGTGCAAAATTAAGCAATTACATAACAGAAAGACCTGACGGCAAAGGCGGTATGGCAAAATGCGAAACATGGGATAACGCTACTCTTGTTTGCGATACAAAGGACAGTCAGGGCAATAAATTCCCCATCACATTTGAAATGAAACGTATGCAACCGGGTGCTACAAATGACTGGTATCTTGAAGTTTACGGAATGGATATGTCACTTCGTTTCTCAACTACAGACCCTAACGCTTTCTTCTTTACAGAAGCAATGGATAATGAACAGGCATGGTGCAGAATAGTGGTAGGAAATAAACCCCAGATTAAAACTGCAACAGGTGCTATTTTCGAATTCGGCTTTGCAGATGCGATTTTGCAGATGTGGGCGGCATTTCTTTGGGAAATCGAGGGCAGAGAACTGGATTTCGGCTGCGTAAGACCTGAAGAAACAGTGCTTTCTCATAAACTGCATACTGCAGCACTTCGCTCCGAGAAAGAAAACATTATTGCGAAATTATAAGAAAGGAAGAATTACATAATGCTAAAAAATATTTCACGTTCCCTTGTTGATATTTTGGGTAAAGAATATATGGCTGCAGTTTGTTCCGTTGCCGTTAACGTAAAAGGTATGGACAAGGCAGAGGCAGATGCCCTTGCAAATGAAAAAATCGACTTTTTCCCTGAAAGTTATGTGTCAAAAATGCACGAACTTGCTGAAAAAACAGGTGAAAAAATAGTTGACGGTTTTGAAAATTCAGAAAAGGGTGCGCCTACAAATGCTTTCGGCAAAGCGGCACATAACTGTATGGCACCTTTGGGCGGTCTTGGCTGCACCAGAATAGGCGAGGACGGTAAAAGTTACTTAATCGCAAAAAGTGAGCATTATCATGCGTCCCTTGGTCACAGTTTCCCCGGTTACAAACTTATTGATAATGCAAGAAAACTTGGTATTTTAAATGCAACTCACAATAACACAAGAGGATATATAACACGTCTTGCAGAACGCCGTATTGTTGCTGCGGCAAATGGTATGAATATGGAGGCGGATATTGACGCTATATTGTCATCCAATGAGCCACAGGTGTTAAATCGTGTTATTAACCTTGAAACAGGAAGTCTGGCAGTTGAAGCAGGTATCAAAATGATGCTTTCACGTTTTTACAGACTGGACAGCAGTTTTGATGCACCCGTATATGACGGCAAAATCCCTGTATTCCTTGTAATGGAGGACAATAAAGAGGGACTTGGCGCAAACTATCACGGTACAACTGTAATTGCACAGACACTTCGCGGTATGTGGCCAGACTTTTATGAAAAATGCCACACAAACGACATTTACAAAGTTGTAAGCGTTAAGAAAAATGACATAAACGACTTTAAAGAAAAAATCGAGAAATATAACAGCGGAAAGTATAAAACTGCGGGATTTTTGCACGAAATTATCCTTATGAATTACGCGGGTATCCGCCTTACAAAGGGATTTTTGCAAAGTGCACATCAGTTGTGTAGAGCAACCGATACACTTATACTGGTTGATGAAATCCAGTCCTGTATGTGGTACGACGGAATGTTCCTTTTCCGTAAATACGACCTGCATCCTGATTTTGCAGTAATAGGTAAAGGTTTCCCAGGCGGTGAATACCCTGCAAGTAAGATAATTACAACTGCACCTGCAGATACACTAAATCAGTTCGGCGCACTGGTTACAAACGGTCAGGAGGAACTTGCATCTCTTGCTTACCTTATCACTATGGAATTCTCTGCACAAAATGGTAAAGAAATCGAAGAAATGGGCGATAAAATCGAAAAGGGAATACTTGAACTTACTAAAAAGTATCCTGATTTGCTTCCGCCTCCCGAAGGCCTTGGTCACCTTTCTTCAATCCACTTTAAAAATGTTGAAGAGGCAGCGAAGTTTACTAAGATTATGAACGATATGTGCGTAGATATAAGTGCGCAACTTTATAAGCCTGACTGCCCTCCGGCAGTACTTATAAAACCGCCGCTTATAACTGACGAAAAAATACTTGAAGTGCTTCTTGAAAAAATAGAAGAGGGACTTAATAAATTATTGTAGGTGAAGTATATGGAATACTTAATAGGTCTTGATATAGGAACATCTTCCGTAAAAGGTGTTCTTATGACTTTAGGTGGCGAGGTTGTAAAAACTGCTCACGGCAGTTTCGATTATACCAAAACCGATAATGGCGAAGTATATATTGAAGCGGACCAGTTTATCAAAGTTTGTTTTGGTGCAATAAAAGAACTTGCACAGGGTGAAATAAAGGGAATTTGTGCATCTTCTGCAAGCGGCAATCTGCTGCTTCTTGATAAAGATGACAAGCCAATTACTCCCATTTACAACTGGCAGAACAGACGTGTTACAACAGAGCCTGACGAAATATTAAAAGATATTGACAGAGCAGAACTTTATGAAAAAATCGGCTGGCCCTTTTCGGGAAAAGCATTCCCTCTGGCTGAACTTTGCTATATAAAGAAACATAACCCCGAACTACTCCAAAATTGCAAAACTGTTTGTATGAGTACGGAGTATCTGTACTACAAACTGACAGGCAAATGGGGTATAAGCAGTTCTGCAGGAACAACCTTTTACCTTATAGACCAGGAAAAAGGTACATATATAACTGAACTGTTAGATATATTCGGGATTAAAGAAAATCAACTTCCGCCAGTTATGCCCTGCGGAAGTAAATTAGGCGAAGTTACAAAGGAAGCATCGGAACAGTGCGGTCTTCTGGCAGATACTCCCGTAGTACTTGGAAGTTTTGACCACCCCTCTGCCGCAAGAGGAGTAGGAGTGTCAAAGGAGGGCGAAGTCCTTTTGTCCTGCGGTACTTCCTGGGTTGGCTTTTTCCCTGTTAATGACCGTAACAAACTGGCACAAGCAAAAGTACTGATAGACCCGTTTTTGTCAGAAAATGGCGGACCGTGGGCAGGTATGGTTTCTGTGGCATCTTTGTCCGAAAGAATAAGACTATACACTCACCACTTTATTGACAGTTCCGAAAAATGCTACGATATACTGGCAGAACTGGCAAAGAAAAGCGTTTTGGGTGCAAACGGGCTTAGTATTTGTCTTTTAGACCAGCCTGACGACGAAAAAGTAAAAGGTTATTCAAAAGAAGATGTTGCAAGAGCCATTATGGAGGGTGCAGTTAATCTTTTAAAAGACAAACTTGAGGTGCTTAAAACTATAGGCATAACACCAAAAACTGCATTTATGGTGGGCGGTCCCTCGGAATGTCCTTTGTATTCACAACTGATTGAGCAGATTTGCGGTATGTCTGTCCGTGTGCTTCACGGCTCAAATGCAGGAGCGGTAGGAGCAGCAAAACTTGCTGGAAAAGGAATTGGAATATATAAAAACCTCTCAATTTGAGAGGTTTTTAATTTTAATATATTCTGACTTCAAATATATGAGCATCGCTACAACCATTAGTTTCGGTAACTGTTATTGTAACTTTGTCGCAGTTTACGTCGGGGAAGTCAACAACATTTAACCGCTGGAAATTGTGGCATACGGATTTTTCGCAAACTACACTGTTATTTTTCCATAACTTAATTGTATAGTTTTTCACAAGTTCAGGGGGTATGCCTATTCTTTGTTGTTTCTGGCGTTTTCCGTTTTGAGTCTGCTTTATTGAATAATTAAAATTGGTGTCAAATATCAGGTTGACGGAGGACACTGAAGTTTCATTTTCAAAATCAAAGGTGATTGTTTCTCCGTCTTTGGAAATCCCGTCAGATACCCACATATTTGTACTGCTTTTTGTCTGTCTTGCTACGCCGTTTACAATATTTTTTATTTCAAAGCCATCTTTTTGTGAGGTGGCTTTTATTTTTGCAGTTCTTGCCTTGTCCTGTATGTCGCAGTTTTTTATGTTTGGTATGTAACAGTCGTCTTTTAACAGTGTCTGCTGCAACAGGTCTATGTAATTTAAAATGTCCCTTGGCATACAACTGTTTTTTATGCACATAGAAGCGGCAGTGCCGACTGCCTGACCGCCTATGCCGCAGGTGCCCATAACACGGGTAGAGCCCATTGCCATTTTACTTGCACTTATGTTTCGCCCTGCCATCATAAGATTGCTTATGTTTTTCGAATAATATGAACGGTAGGGGATTGTGTATGCGCCGTCAAATGACGTAATCTGTGACGGACGAAGGTGGAAATCGTAAAGACCGTTAGGTGTGTGAATGTCCATAGGCCAGCCGCCGTAGGCAACGGCATCGTCAAACTGCCTGTTGGTTAAAATGTCGTTTTCATTTAGCATATAGTCTCCCACAAGACGTCTGCTTTCTCTTGTGCCGGGCAACATTCCTACCCATTCTAAATCGTAGTTCTCCGCTCCGTGGTCACCGCCGTTTTTTATATGGTCCCATACGCCGTATATACAGCATACCAGTTCGTCACGGATTTCTTCATATTCGTCAATAATATCCTCGGTTTTTCCGCTTAATTCTATCCACCAGTATCCCGTGTCAATGGTGGCAGAGCCTGTAGAGGTAATCCTTATTTCCTCCTCACTTAAATCTTTTCTTGCCTGTTCGCTTACCTTGCCGTGAGTACGGTATTTAAGTTGTTCTTCTGTAAAAGAATAGGCAAATTCGGGACGTTTGAAATTTACCGACGTGCCTCTGTCAACTGCCTTAAATAAAAGGGTGTTCCCCATTCTGTCGTTGTTAGGTTCTATTGGTGCGTGGGGCTCGTTATATTCATATTTTCCCTCGGAGCCTGTTTTGTACTGTGCACCTGCAAGGTAGCCAAGTGTCCCGTTCCCTGTAGCATCTACAAATATTTTGCCTGTAATTTTGTACCGTGTTTCGGTGGTCTGCTGGTACGCTGTAATGCTTTTTATGGTGTTGTCTGCCACTTCGCAGTCGTCCATAACAGTATTAAGGTAGTATGTTAAATTTTTCTGCTCCCTTATCTTTTTATACAAAACCATATCCCAGTGGCTGTAATTAAAATAGTGGTTAAATGCCTTGTTTTCAAGCATAATTTCATATATTATACCTGATTCTTCAAGCAGTGGCTTTGACATATTTGCAGAGGCACCGCATATATGCATACGTATTTCGCTTGAAGCATTCCCGCCAAAAATATGACGGGACTGAATAATGGCTGTTTTTGCTCCATGCCGTGCAGAGGCAATGGCGGCACAAATACCTGACATCCCTCCGCCTACAACTACTACGTCATAATTTTCATTTTTTACTTTTATTTCACGCTTCATAAAACCACCCGATACTTGAAAATATTATAAATATATTATATAATAATATAAAATCAGTTAAAATAAAGGAAATTACAAGTTTTTTATAAAATATTAAAGGTGATGTTATGTTGATACGATGTGAAATTGCCAAAAGAAAAGAATTTGAAATTGAAAGTGGAACACACCGCTACAACAGTCTGGTTGTAGTTTTAAAAGGTGAATTTTTATATACTGCAGAAAACAAAACAAAAACAGTACGCCCTTTTGAGGCGGTACTGTTTAAAAAAGGCGTTCCTTTTGTTAAAAAGGTAATAAGCCCTATAGAATTTATAATTGTAAGTTTCCATCATTTTTCTTTTGTGTGCGATTGCTTTTTGGAGTATAGAGATAAAGACCGTGTAAAAAATACCATACAGCATCTTATAACTGCAATAGAAGAAGATAGTGCTGACACCGTTAAAGAACATTTTGCAAATGATATTTTGTTAATGTCACAAAAAGGCGAAACAGAAAATACAATGTTACCTGCATACTCCTATATAACTGAAAATTATTCCGAAAAACTGTCCTTAAAAGACCTTGCACAGATAAACTGTTGCTCGGTGCAGACTTTAATTAACAGATTTAAAAAGCATACGGGCAAAACTCCCGTAAAGTATTTAACGGAACTGCGTGTTAAAAAAGCAAAGGAATATTTGCTTAACACAGATTTAACCATAGGAGAGATTTCCGAACTTGTGGGCTTTGACAATGTTTATTACTTCAGCAATGTTTTTAAAAACGAAACTGCAATGTCGCCACTTAAATTCAGAAATTTTAATAAGATTTAAAAAACCTGCTAATTTAATGTTACCTGCCCGCCTGTGACGGGAATTGCCTGCCCTGTTTCGTAAGTTTGCTCAATACAGTAACAAATTGCCCGTGCTACATCTGTAATACCACAGCCTCTGTTCATGGGAACTTTGGCTTCGTAGGCTTTTTTTACATCGTATTCGTCTGTAATCTTGATTCCTAAGTTTTTTATAGCTTGCAGCATTCGTTCTTTCGT
>CALDNB010000239.1 GCA_937914775.1 uncultured Clostridia bacterium | reverse complement strand
AAAAGCGATATAGTTTTTGTAACAGGAACATTCCTTTTAAAAACATTTGATGGCGTTCAGACCATGGAATTTTTAAAGAAATGCAAAGAAATGGGAAAAACTACTGTTCTTGATGTTTGCTGGGACGCAACAGGCAGATGGGGAGAAGTTTTAAATATGGCAATGCCGTACATTGATATCTTTATGCCAAGTATAGACGAGGCAAAAGAACTTGCAAAAGAAGATACTCCCGAAAAGATGGCAGATGTTTTCTTTAAAAACGGCGTCGGAAAAGTTGTTATAAAATGCGGAAGTACAGGTTGTTTCTACAAAGAAAGTAAAGATGCAGAAGGCAAAATGCTTCCTGCATACAAAATAGAAAACCCCGTTGACACAACAGGTGCGGGAGACAGTTTCTGTTCAGGTTTTCTTGCAGCCTATGCAAGAGACGAGCAGTTTGAAGACTGCATAAAATCAGGAAACGCAACAGGTGCTCACTGCGTTATGGGCAAAGGTGCTACATCGGGAATTCCCACCTATGACGTGATTAAAAACTTTATTAAGGAAAGAGAACAATAAACATAAAAAAGCAGTCCGATACGGACTGCTTTTTATTATTACTTTTTAGTTAAGCGGAGAAGCATCAAGTATATTTTCGGGAGTTGCAACCAATCCCAAAACAGGAGTTGCATCTGCCTGTGCATCCCATTTATTACCTGAAACTGTAACTTCTGCAGTTACATCCACTGCACCTGATTTGCAAATTTCTCCGTTTGTACTTACATCTGTCGTTTCATTGCCTGTAATTGTAACTTCGGCACCTGCACCGATTGATGCAATTCTTAGTGCACGTTTACCGACTGTTGTCAGAATATTATTTGTAAATTTAATTTCCCCTGTAAATGTACCCTGTGCAAGTTGAACTGCGTCATAATTAATGTTTTCAAATTCGCAACCGTCAACAGTTACATTTACTACACCCTGAGCACATGCAATTGTAGCACCATTCTGGTTTGTATTTGAAGCATTTTTAAATTTGCAGCCTTCAAGTTTAATATTTGCTATTTTACCGAATTTTGTACTAACGTATAATGATGCATTAGCGCTTGATACATCAAATGTAACATTTTCAAATACAAGGTTCTCAATTGTGGCAAACTCATTGTTTAAAGATGAAACAAGGCTGATATACACTCTGTCAGTAAATGTTACGTTACTGAATTTAAGTGTACCGATGTTTACTTTGCTTAAATAATAAGCATCGTAATCAGCAGGGCCGCCTGTGTATCCAAAACCCGACCTTAATGTAAACCCATCAATTTTAGCATTGTCTCCGCTTCCTTTGATGGTTAATTCATCAATATTTCTTACATATTCAAGCAACAAACCGTCGTGCCCATCGATAGTGCAACCCACTTCTTCCTGAGGAATTTCGTTGCCTGTTGCCTCGCCTCTGTTCAGATACAATCTGTCATATTCACCGTCTTTTAATACGATAGTTACGTTTTCCGGTGCATTATCAAATACAGTCTGTGCATTAGTTGTATCTGCTACAAAATCGTAACCGTTCCACAGAATTCCGTCAACAGTATTGTTTTCAAATGTTACTGTAGCAGTTCCGTCAACGCTTGTTGCTTTGTAGTTGCATCCATTATCACCTGATGCTGTAATTGTGTTATTTTTAATAAGTACAGTTTTCTCTGCACCGATATTACCAAATCTGAATGCTCTGTCAGCGGCACCTGTAATTGTATTACCTGAAATTTCAACATCTGCATTCATAGTACCGTTTAACTGAACGGCATTATACTGTGAATTGATAATTGTATTATTTTTAATCTTTACAGTACCCTCTGTTGTACTGCTTAAGCAAATAGTACCATAGTGAATTTCAGTATCTGCTCCTGTGTGGTCAAATGTACAACCCTCAACAGTAGCGCCGTTTACTGTAGTGCCTGTCATTGTTACAATACTTGCTTCATTTACAAATTCGCAATCTATAACTTTTAAGTCTTTTACGTTGCCGTGAAGTTTGATACCTGCATAAGCAACCCCTGCGCCGTCAAACTTAATGTTTTTAAAAGTAATATCTTCAAATACTGCACAGTCTTTAAGTTCAATGCTTTCAACAGTTACCGTACCCTCACCGATAATTGTCAGTCCTTTTCTTGTAGCATTGCCATTATAAAAACCTATGTTACCATAGTCGCCTTCTGTTAAAATGATTGTGCCTTCTTCGGCATCATCTATAAGTTCAGCGGCATTAGAGGGATTAAGTGCTCGGGTTTTACAAACATCACAAACAAGAGCACCATCTGTATAAGTACATGCTTCTGTTATATCTTCAAGACAACCGGGGCAATCTCCAAAATGCTGGTCTCCGCCGATATAAGTAAAAGTATAGTCGTGAACGTGTTCATACATTCCGCTTCCGCTGTTCACAAGACGTTTATTCCATTTTGCAAACAATTCAATATCTGCAGTTACTTTACTATTGAAATCATATTTTTCTGTTAACTCTGCATCTGTGTACCAGCCGTTAAATATGAAATTGTCACGGGCAGGATTTTTAGGAGCACTTACTTTTTCTCCTTCTTTTACTTTTACACTTTCCAAAGTTTCCGCTTCATCATAATTCAAGTTGAATTTAACTGTAAATTCTTTTACTTCCGGTTCCGGCTCTTCTATGGGCTGATCTGCCTCAACTTCAACTGTTCTTCTTAATGTTGCGGCAAGTTGTGCTCTTGTTAAATTGCCGTCAGGTGCAACAGAAGTATTGGTAACACCTTTGAATAAGCCTGTTCCCAAAGCCCATTTCATTGCAGGAACTGCATATTCAGAAATCAAATCAGCATCCTCAAAGGCAGACAAGTCTGCATCTGCAGATACATCTTCACCTTTGTACTGTGCATAGCGGAAATAAATGGTTGCTGCCTGTTCCCTTGTTATTAAATCTTCGGGACCAAAATTTCCGTCATCATAGCCATTAACAATGTTGTTTTCTGATGCCCAGTTAACCGCATCAGCAAAATACTCATCACCGTTTACGTCTTTGAATTCTGCATCTGCCAAGACCGAAGGACTGCCCTCCACACGGTACAACACTGTTACTACCATACCTCTTGTTGTGGGAGTTTCAGGTGAAAAAACATCATCGTCAATACCGTTCATAAGTCCTTTCTCATAAACAAATTGAACATCGCCATAGTACCAGGAGTTTTCTTCAACATCAGAAAAGTCTTTTTCTGCTGCCAAAGTACCTGTAAACATTGAACACACGATGCACAGAGAAAGAATTAAAGCCATAATCTTTTTCGTCTTCATTTTTTTGACCTCTTTCCTTATTAAATTGTTTACAGCATAATAATTATATCAAAAAATCCTTGCAAAATCAATTGCAAGGATTATATGTAACATTCTTTTAACATTGTAAAATAACAAAACCCGCGCTTTTAAGTTTTATTTTTTCTCCGATTTCTGCATTCTGGCTTAAAAGCACACTTTCAAACTGCGGTTTTTCTATAAGCAATTCTTTTCCCGACGGATTTATTGCAACAAATATTGTTTCCTCACCGTCTGTTCTTTCAAATACAAATGGGTATGACGCCAGAACTACTTTAAATTTGCCGTCAGCCTGTAATGCCTTGTGACTTTTGTGTATTTCTATAAGTTTTTTTGTAACAGAAAGCACCGAATTTTCATCATTTAACTGTTTTAAAACTGTAGGTGCATTCTCTCTTTTATCTGTGGGCAAATAGGGATTATCAGAAGTAGAAAAACCGTGGTTTTTATCATTATTCCACTGCATAGGGGTACGGGACCCCGTTCTGTTGTACCCTCCCTCTTTTGACGGAAGATTATCAATATAATCCATGCCTATTTCGTCACCATAATACACAAAAGGAACACCAGGCATTGTAAAAATAAATGCAAGAGCGGTTTTCAGTTCGTCAACATCTCTCTTATAAGCAAGTCGCGGTATATCGTGATTGCCTGTTATAAGACCTATGTAGCCTTTGTTTTTTATGTTCTCAAGGTCATACAAAAATCTTTCAAGGAAATTATTGATATCTCCTTTACCCTCTTTTGAAAAATAACTGTCCCCCACAAAAAGGTCTGTAGTATTTCGTCCGTCTTCAAAGCGAAAAAGGGATGTGTATGCCTTATTACCGCTGTGCAGTAAAAAGTCAAGATGAAACCCTGAATTTATTGCATCTGTCGGGAAACCCCACTCGGCAATAAGCAAAACTTCAGGATTAATACTTTCCATAAACTGGTGTATTTCGCCCCATAATGCCTTTGTGAAACTACCGTCAGTATCACCTTTAATTAAAGATGCCGCCATATCAACTCTGAAAGCATCTGTTCCTAAATCTATCCAGAACTTAATTATATTTTTAAGTTCTTCTTTTGTCAATTGAATGTTCTCTTTAAATTGATTTGGTTTTATTACTTCTTCTTTTTTGTAACCTAATTTAACTAAATTATCTATTTTTTCATTTATAGTTTCTATACTGC
>CALDNB010000238.1 GCA_937914775.1 uncultured Clostridia bacterium | reverse complement strand
GTCAATATTTGCAAGAGCAATCCTGAGTCCTTCAAGAATATGCATTCTTGCTTCTGCTTTTGCAAGGTCGTATTTTCCAACGCCCTTTGGACCTGAAAAAATGTAAGCATGGGACAATGTGCCGTTTTCAATAATATCCGTTAACTGTTTTTTTACTGTGCTGTGACCGAAAATGCTATCAAAACTCATATTTTCTTGAACTGGTCCACATCAACAACAAAGATTGTTGCACCGCCTACTACAACTTCCATAGGCATACTGATACCTGCGTTAAAGCCGTAAGCAGGGGCTGTGATTGTTTCTTTTCTTGAATGACAAGTTTCCTCGATAATAGCAATTATTTCTTCAACTTTGTCTTCTTCAGTACCGATTAAAAGTGTGCAGTTACCTGCTCTTAAAAATCCGCCTGTTGAGGCAAGTTTTGTTACTCTTACTTTGTTCTTTGCCAATTTGTCAACTAATTTGTTACTGTCCTCTGCGTGAACGATTACCATAATTAATTTCATAATGACACCATCCTTTTAATTTTTTATACATAAAACATTTTTGTCTATATAATTTATTGCATCTTCCGTAATAACTTCACCCGGGCACAAAACAGGCATACAGGGAGGAAGTTTATACACGGTTTCTGCACAAATTCTTCCGATTGCTTCCTTTTTGGGAACGCTTACGGTTTCCATATTATACGCTTCATAGGGTGCCATAGCAGTTTTTGTCTTATAAATAATTCCTGTACTTACTATAGGCTCTGCGTTACAACGTGATACAAAATCAACAAGCCTTTTAAAATCGGCTTTTTTGTTATAAGGTGTAGGAATTAAAACTGCATTGCAACCATCGTACATCTCTATTATAATATTTTTTTCTGAAAAATGCAAATCAATATTTTTTCCGTTAAAAACAAGCCGTGTTTTATCATAATCATAAAACCCGTCGCAAAGGGTTTTAAGTTTACTTTTTTGCCGTATCTCTTCGCATATTTCAATCAGTTTTTTGTAGTCACATTTTTTTGCATCATATATTGACTGCTCTACCGACTGCATCAAAAGATAAGAGGGGCTTGTGGTCTGCACCATATTAAGATGCTTTTTAAAATGTTCGCAATCAACAAGATTACCGCTTATATGTACTATTGCCCCCTGTGTTAAGCAGTTTAATGTTTTGTGGGTACTGTGAATTACAATGTCCGCACCCGCCTCCACACCGCATTGTGGCAAACTGTCATCAAAAGCGAAATGTGCTCCGTGAGCACCGTCAACAATAACGGGAATTTTGTGTTTGTGGGCAATTTCGCATATCTCTTTTATGTTACTGCACACTCCGTAGTAGGTGGGTGAAGTAATAAATACCGCCTTGGAGTTGGGGTGCTTTTCTATTGCTTCTTTTACCCCTGCAGGTGTTATACCCATACCTACGCCAAAAAAACTATGTGTTTCAGGGTATATGAAATGAGGTACGGCACGGCTTAAAATAACGCCGTTTATTGCAGAAATATGGCACTGTCTGTCCATTATTATTTCACTGTTTTTGCAGGTGGCAAGAACAGATGCTAAAATTGCCCCCGTAGAGCCGTTTACAGATATAAAACTGCACTTGCTTTCATAAATGTCAGAAATGTTTTTCTGTGCACAAAGTATTTCTTCTTTTGGGTCTGCAAGATTGTCAGCACCGTCAATTTCCGTTATGTCGTAAAAGGACAGTTTTCCCTTGTGTCCGGGCATACAAAACCGTGCAGATTTTTTATTCAGTATTTTTTTTGTATTACTCTTTATACTCATAGTCAAAAAAGTTGCAAAGAATGGTAACTGCTTTATCTTTAATTAAGTATTCTCCGTTCTCTGCAAGTACTCCTTCAAATTCGTTTCCGTGTTTTATTTTATCTCCGTAGTCGCACATAAGGGTTTCGCAGTCCTCCGACACGAAGTTGTTTATTCCTCTTAATGACAGATAATAATTGTTTTTGTATTTGTATAAACTGCTTGTTCCTAAGAAGAACATGTCTATTCTTTTGCATCCCATTACCGCATCTTTAATGCAGGGGAATTTATACACCATTGTTTTTTCATAAGCAACTTCCAATTTAGTTATGAACAGTACAAAATCTCTGCCTTTTTGGATTTCCACCTTTAACTTTGAGTCTCCTTTTAAGAAGTCAAGGTTGTAGTCGGTGTCGTTTATAAGATAATCAATGAAATCATAAGCAAGATCGTAGTTACTTATAATTTCGTTGCAGTCTATGTCGTAATCTGCCATTTCATCGTATGTAAGGGTTATTTTTATTCTGTTGTACGAAAGTTTTTCGACTTTCATCAGCATCCCTCCCTATATTATACTACAGTATATGCAGTTTGAAAAGAGAAATTTGAAAATACTGTTGTTTTTTTCAGGGAAATATAGTATAATATTTGTAATTGTATTTTTACATAAAGGAGGTATCCTTTTTGCGAGGAAAAACATTTAAAGGCGGTATTCACCCGCCCTATAACAAGCAGTATTCAAAAGATTTACCGATAGAAGTATTAGACGGTGCAAAAGAAATGTTTTATCCCTTGTCACAGCATATAGGCGCTTTTGCAGAGCCTGTTGTAAACGTAGGGGATAAAGTATTTTGCGGTCAGGTTATAGCCAAAGCAGGGGGTTTTGTTTCTGCAAATATTCACAGTTCTGTTTCAGGAACTGTTACGGCTATAAAACCCTATCCTCATCCAAACGGTACTGAGGTAATGACAATAGTAGTGGAAAATGACGGCGAGTACAAAGTTTTTGAGGGTATTAAGCCCAATAAACCGCTGGAGCAGTTAACACCTGCCGAGATAGTTGACATTGTAAAAGAAGCAGGTATCGTAGGTATGGGCGGAGCAACTTTCCCCACTTACATAAAACTTATGCCTCCGAAAGACGGAGAGGTTGACTGTGTAATAGTAAACGGTGCGGAATGTGAGCCGTACCTTACTTCTGACCACAGAGTGCTTGTGGAAAACACCAGAGGAGTTCTTGACGGTCTTAAAATTGCTATGAAAGCACTGGGAGTAAATAAAGGGTATGTTGCAATAGAGGACAACAAGCCCGATGCTATAGAGAAAATGAGCGAGTGTGCAAAAGAATATGAGGGAATTACAGTTGTACCTCTTAAAACAAAGTACCCTCAGGGTTCTGAAAAACACATAATTAAAGCAGTTACGGGAAGAACTGTACCATCCGGTGGACTACCCTCCAGCGTAGGCTGTGTTGTTATTAACACAGATACTGCAAATGCCATTAATACTGCAGTTACAACAGGTATGCCTCTTATAAGCAGAATTGTTACTGTGGGCGGAGATGCTGTAGAAAACAACAAGAATTACAAAGTAAGAACAGGAACACCCGTTAGTTTCATAATAGAAAGTGCTGGAGGTTTTAAAAAGGAACCTTCAAAGATTATCCTTGGCGGACCTATGATGGGAACTGCCGTTTCAAATACTGATGTTCCTATAATTAAGGGGACAGGTGCTGTTTTGTCATTTACAGAGGAGGCATTACGTGAAACTGCTTCAAGCAAATGTATGAGATGCGGAAAATGTGTAGAGGCGTGTCCTATGTTTTTACAGCCCCTTTTACTTGGTGCATACGGTAAAAAAGACGATATAGAAAAAATGAAAGAATTAAATGTAATGGACTGTATTGAGTGCGGAGCGTGTTCTTATCTTTGCCCCGGACACCAGAATCCGTTGCAGTATATAAGAGTAGCGAAATTAAAAATTGGGAAGGCAGGTAAAAAATAATGAGTTTGTTAAAAGTTTCAGCACCTCCCCATATAAGTACAAAAAATGATACTAATGTTATAATGTTAGACGTAATTATTGCACTTATGCCTGCAATGCTTGTAGGTGCTTATGTTTTTGGGTACAGAGCAGTACTTGTTGTTGCAACTTGTACCATTTTTGCGGTACTGTTTGAATATTTGTGGACAAAGTTAATGAAACTCCCCACAACAATAGGAGATTTAAGTGCAGTTGTATCAGGCGTTTTGCTTGGTTTTAACTTACCACCAACTGCGCCTTTATGGATGTGCGCTGCAGGTTCGTTCTTTATGATGATTATAGTTAAAGCATTTTTCGGCGGACTGGGACAGAATTTTGTTAACCCCGCTCTTGCGGCACGTGTATTTTTGATGGCGTCATGGCCGACACGAATGATTGCTTTTGCAGAGCCCTTTTCAAAAATACCGTTAATTTCTAAAATTGATGCGGTTACTTCTCCTACAGCCCTTAGTATTGTTAAAAACGGACTTGAGGGTGACATTCCTACAAATATGCAATTGTTTTTGGGTAATGTTTCAGGATGTATAGGTGAAGTTTCTGCTCTTGCACTTCTTATTGGCTTCTTATATTTGCTTGTAAGAAAAGTAATTTCCTGGAGAATACCTGTAGTATTTATAGGAGTTACAGGTCTTTTGTCTTACGCTTTTGGCGGAAGCGAGGGACTTTTCACAGGTGATTTTCTGTTTTCAATATTAAGCGGAAGTTTGTTTTTAGGTGCAATATTTATGGCAACTGACTACACCACTTCTCCTGTAACAAAACTTGGACAGTACATATATGCAATCGGTTGCGGTGCGATGGTGTTTATTATAAGAAAATGGGGCGGATACCCTGAGGGCGTATCTTATGCAATACTTCTTATGAATGTTGCAACTCCTTTAATTGATAAAATTACTCCTCCAAAGAAATTCGGAAGGAGGAAAGCACAATGAAATTAATTGTAAAATACGGCGGAATACTTTGTGCAATAACACTTATTATGGGTTTACTTCTTGGTTTTGTTAACGGTGTTACCCAGCCTGTAATCCAGCAGTTGGCAGAGGAAACAAGGTTGCAGTCAATAAAGGAAGTTTTGTCAGGTGACATTACAGGTGATGAAATTATCCACGAAGTACAAGAGTCAGAGTATATTGACAGTATTATGGAATATCCCACAACAGAGGGCAGAGCCTTTGCGGTTACTGCTGTACCAAAAGGTTATGGCGGAACAATCAGCCTTATGATTGGACTTAACGGCGAGGGCGTTGTGACAGGCGTTTCTGTTATGGATATGAGTGAAACTGCAGGTCTTGGTGCCAAAGCCAAAGAACAGAAATTTTTAGACCAGTTTTTAGACAACAATACGGAAATCAATGCTTTAACAGGCGCAACAGTTACTACAAATGCTGTTAAACTTGGCGTTTCCGAGGCCATAGACGAAGTTGGTCTTATTTTGAAAGGTGTGGTGAAATAAATGAATAAATTAAAAGTTTTCACTGCAGGACTTATTGAGCAAAACCCTGTTTTGTTCCAACTTCTGGGTATGTGTGCGACGTTGGCGGTAACTACTACAGTTGTTAACGGAATAGGTATGGGTTTATCTACCACAGCGGTACTTGTTATGTCAAACCTGCTTATATCTTTATTAAGAAAACTTGTACCTCAGAAAATAAGAATTGCATCATACATTGTTATTATTGCAGGTTTTGTAACTATAGTGGATATGGTGCTTAAGGCGTATGTGCCGTCACTTTCAAATTCACTTGGTATTTTTATACCGCTTATAGTTGTTAACTGTATCATACTTGCAAGAGCAGAAATGTTTGCTTCTAAAAACGGCGTTTTCCCTAGTATTTTAGACGGTCTTGGTATGGGACTTGGCTTTACTATTGCCCTTGTTATTATTTCTGCCGTAAGGGAAATACTTGGCAACGGTACATTTTTGGGTATATCTTTATTCGGTGCAAACTACGAGCCCGTTATTATGGCTATTATGCCTCCGGGTGCATTTATCATCCTTGGTATAGTAATCGCAGTTGTAAATATTATCGCAAAGGGAGGTAAAAAAGATGCTTAAAGATGCTAATATCTTTGTGTTGGCTATTACCGCCATCTTTGTTGAAAACTTTGTACTTGTAAAATTTATGGGAATTTGCCCTTTCCTTGGAGTTTCAAAAAAGACAGAAACGGCTTTCGGTATGGGTATGGCAGTTATTTTTGTTATGACCATATCTTCCCTTGCTACATATCTGGTTTATAAGTACATACTTGTTACATTGGGACTTGAATATTTAAAAACCATTGCATTTATTTTAATCATTGCCGCTATCGTGCAACTGGTTGAAATGTTTTTGCAAAAAGTTACACCTGCACTTTATCAGGCACTTGGTATTTATCTGCCGCTAATCACAACAAACTGTGCAGTATTAGGTGCGGCAATACTTAATATTGACAACGGCTTTAATCTTTTGCAGTCGGTGCTTTTCGGATGCTTCTCAGCAGTTGGCTTTACTTTGGCGATTGTATTATTTGCAGGTGTAAGAGAACGTCTGGAAACAAGCGACATTCCCGAATTTTTGCAGGGAACTCCTATTGCCCTTATTTCTGCAGGTCTTGTGGCTATGGCGTTTCTGGGCTTTTCGGGACTATCATTTTAGACAGGAGGAACAGTTGTAATGATAATACTTTATGCAGGAATTACATTAGGCGGAATCGGACTTTTGTGCGGCGTATTACTGGCTGTTGCTTCCAGATACCTGTCAGTAGAGGTTGACGAAAGAATAGAACAGATAAACGAAATACTGCCCGGTGCCAACTGCGGCGGCTGCGGCTTTGCAGGTTGCAGTGCTTATGCAACTGCAGTTGTAGAGGGAAACGCACCTGTTGACGCCTGTGTTGTTTGCAGTAATGATGTGGTTAAAAAAATAAGCGAACTCGTTGGAGCAGAAGCATCAGGTAAAGAGCCTAAAGTGGCAAAGGTTTTGTGCTTTGGTACAACAGAGTGTGCAAAAAACAGATACATATATGAAGGAATTACGGACTGTGACGCCGCTGCAAGACTTGGCGGAGGCTTTAAGGCGTGTCCTTACGGTTGTTTAGGTCTTGGAAACTGTGCAAAGGTTTGTCCTTTCGGTGCTATTTCCGTTAAAGACGGTGTTGCAAGTGTAGATGAAGAAAAGTGCACAGGCTGCGGAAAGTGTACAGCAATTTGTCCTAAAAATGTTATAGTATTAGTGCCGAAAACCGCAAAATATTATGTGGGTTGCTCATCAAAAAACAAAGGTGCAGAAATGAAGGACAAATGTTCGGCAGGTTGTATTGGATGTAAAATCTGTGAAAAGAACTGCCCGTCACAGGCAATTACGGTAGAAAACAATCTTGCGAAAATAGATTACAGTAAATGCACAAACTGCGGATTGTGTGCTGAAAAATGTCCGAGAAAGATAATTAAAGAAAGGAATATTGATTAATGAGAAATAAAATTCTATCTTTACTTGAACAGAATGCAGAACTAAAGCACCACCAGATAGCGGTTATGCTTGATATGTCTGTTGAACAAGTGGATAAAGAAATTGAGGAAATGACAGAGGAAGGGATTCTTTTAAGAAGCAACGCCCTTATCAACTGGGAAAAAACAGACAGAGAGTTTGTTGCCGCACAAATTGAGTTAAAAGTAACTCCCCAAAGAGGAGAGGGCTTTGATAAAATTGCTGAGCGTATTTATCAGTACCCTGAGGTAAAAAGTGTTTACCTTATATCAGGTGGTTTTGATATTGCTGTTACAATTGAGGGCAGAACAATGAAAGAAGTTGCCTTATTTGTGGCGGAAAAACTTTCTACAATGGAACACGTTACTTCAACTAAAACCAACTTTATACTTAAAAAGTACAAACAGGACGGAGTACTGTTCGCTAAAGAAGGAAAAGACGAAAGAGCAGTGATATCATGATAATAAAAGATAAAATCAATAAAGTAATAACTGATATGAAACCGTCAGGGATAAGAAGGTTTTTTGATTTGGTGGCACAGATGCCTGATGCTATTTCTTTAGGCGTAGGTGAGCCTGACTTTGTAACGCCCTGGCACATAAGAGATGCAGGTATTTATTCCCTTGAAAAAGGACACACTTATTATACTTCAAACAGCGGTCTTGCAAATTTGAGGGAAGAAATATGTAACTATTTGGACAGACGGTTTAACTTAAAATACAATTATAATAATGAAGTTTTAGTAACTGTGGGCGGAAGCGAAGCCATCGACCTGACAATCAGGGCGCTTGTTTCTCCCGGCGACGAGGTACTTATTCCTCAGCCCAGTTTCGTGTGCTATGTTCCTTGTGTTCAGATGGCGGGAGGCGTTCCTGTTTCTATTGTTACAAAGGAGGAGGACAATTTCAAATTAACTCCCGAGGCACTTAAAAAAGCAATAACACCAAAAACCAAATTGCTGGTGTTGCCTTATCCCAACAACCCCACAGGGGCTGTTATGACTTATGACGAATTGAAAGCCATAGTTGAAGTGTTAAAGGATACTGACATTTTTGTTATGTCTGACGAAATATATGCAGAACTTACTTACGGCGGAAAACATCGCTCTATTGCAGAATTCCCTGAAATGCGTGACAGAACAATTCTGGTAAGCGGTTTTTCAAAGGCTTATGCTATGACGGGCTGGCGTCTTGGCTATGTGTGTGGTCATCCTGACATAATTGCACCTTTGACTAAAATTCATCAATACGCAATAATGAGTTCTCCTACCGTCAGCCAGTATGCGGCTATAGAGGCGGTTAAAAACGGAGATAATGACATCGGGGCTATGGTTTCAGAGTATAATTACAGAAGAAAAGTAATATATGAAGCATTTAACCAGATGGGACTTAAGTGTTTTGAGCCTCTTGGTGCTTTTTACGTATTCCCAAGTATCAAGTCAACGGGAATGGACTCTAATACTTTTTGTGAAACCCTGTTAAAGGAGCAAAAGGTGGCGGTAGTGCCGGGAGACGCTTTTGGCGAAAGCGGAGAGGGTTATGTAAGATGTTCTTATGCTTATTCAATAGAAGCAATTAACAGAGCCCTTGACAGAATAGATAAATTTGTATCTTGTCACAGATGAAAGGAATAAATAATGGAAAGACTTGATAAAATACTTGCCAATATGGGCGTAGGTACAAGAAAAGAAGTAAAAAAGTTAACCAGAAAAGGTGCGGTTAAAGTTAACGGAGTTTTAGTTACAGATTCAGACATTAAAATAGACGAAGAAAATGATGAAATTACTGTTTTTGACCAGCCTTTGGTTTACAGAAAATACGTGTACCTTATGCTTAACAAACCAGGTGGGTATGTAAGTGCCGTAACAGACAACAGATACCCCACAGTTGTAGAATTGGCAGACGATTTTTATTCAAATTATGATTTGTTTCCTGTGGGTCGGCTTGACGTTGACACAGAGGGGTTGTTGGTCCTTACAAACGACGGAGCCCTTGCTCATAAAGTGTTGTCACCTAAAAATCATATTCCTAAAAAATACTTTGTTAAAACCAGACGTCAGGTAACGGAGGAGGATGTAAAGTTACTGGAGAGCCCTATGGATTTAGGTGATTTTACTACCATTCCTGCAAAAGTGGAATTTGCAGAAGACGGTGTTGTGATTTGTATATACGAGGGCAAATTCCATCAGGTGAAAAGAATGTTTGAAAAAACAGGAAACGAAGTTACCTATTTAAAAAGGATATCCATGGGAGACCTTTGTCTTGATGAAAATCTTCCTCTGGGGGAAATGAGAGAACTGGAAAAAGAAGAGGTACAATTGCTTGTTCCTGACAAAATTTAGTTGGTTTATGCAAAATATATAAAATAATTTAAAAATTTTTGTGAATTTGGGTGGTAACATTCTAATTAAATTTGTGTTAATATATTTATGTTAGAAAATATTGCGAAAAAAGGGGAGGCAATAAAAATGGCAAGTTTAAAATTAGATGGTATTTATAAAATCTTTGCAGGCGGTGTTACTGCTGTAAGTGATTTTAATTTAGAAATCGCGGACAAAGAGTTCGTTGTATTGGTTGGACCTTCAGGTTGCGGTAAATCAACAACACTTAGAATGATTGCCGGTCTTGAAGATATCTCAAAAGGTGAATTGTACATTGACGATAAAATGGTTAATGACGTTCCACCGAAGGACAGAGATATAGCGATGGTTTTCCAGAGTTATGCTCTATATCCTCATATGAGTGTTTACGATAATATGGCTTTTGGTTTGAAACTTCGTAAAACACCAAAAGCAGAAATTGATAAGAGAGTTCATGAAGCGGCTAAAATCCTTGACATTGAACATTTGCTTGACAGAAAGCCAAAGGCTTTATCAGGCGGTCAGAGACAGCGTGTTGCTTTGGGACGTGCTATTGTACGTGAACCTAAAGTATTCTTAATGGACGAACCTCTGTCAAACCTTGATGCTAAACTGAGAGTTCAGATGAGAACTGAAATCAGTAAATTGCACAATAAATTGCAGACAACATTTATCTACGTAACACACGACCAGACAGAAGCGTTAACAATGGCTTCAAGAATCGTTGTTATGAAAGACGGTATTATCCAACAGGTTGCATCACCAATCGAACTTTATGCAGAACCTGCTAACTTGTTCGTTGCATGCTTCATTGGTAGCCCTCAAATGAATACATTTAACTGTACTTTGGAAAAAGACGGTGACGGATATGCATTAAACTTCAACGGCACAATGCTTAAAATTCCTCAGGGCAAAGTTACTGATGCTTTTGCAGATTATGTTGGTAAAGAAGTTATCGCAGGTGTAAGACCTGAAAACATCCACGATGACGAAGCACACATCAGCGCGGCTGACGGTGCAGTTCTTGATGCAGACGTTGAAGTTACAGAACCAATGGGTTCAGAAACATATTTGTATCTTCTAATCAACGGTACAAACTTTACTGCAAGAGTAAATCCTCGTACAACTGCTAAACCTCATGACAAAATCAAGGTTGCATTTGATATGAACAAATTACACTTGTTTGATAAAGATACAGAAAAAACAATCATTAACTGATAATTTAAAGGACTTGGGTTAAACCCCAAGTCCTTTTTTACAATTTATTCTCGATTGACCAGTCCCTTGTATCTTCGACTGCACTGTCAGAAGGTCTTTTGGCATTTGTATTTTTGTCAGTTCTTTTTCTGTCGGCAAGTGCCAGGGTAATGTTTCTTGGTACAATATTTTTTTTGTTTTGTTCCATAATATCACCTCAAGTTTATTTTCTTTAAAAACAGAAAAAATAATACCCGTAAAATATTGACTAAATACTATAAAATTTGATATAATAAGTAAAATATACATAATTTTGATGAAGGGGTGTAAAATTTTGGATTACAATGAAAAATTTATAAAAGAGGCACTTACATTTGATGACGTTTTGCTTGTTCCGCAAAAATCAGATGTAACACCTGATGAAATCAAATTAAACACAGTTTTAACAAAAAATATAAAGTTAAATATTCCGATTATGAGTGCGGCTATGGATACTGTTACTGAGTCACGTCTTGCTATTGCTATTGCCCGTGAAGGCGGAATAGGTGTCATTCACAAAAATATGACTATTGCAGATCAGGCAACAGAGGTTGACAAAGTTAAGCGTTCAGAAAACGGTGTTATTGTTGACCCGTTCTCATTGGCACCTGACAATACTTTGGAAGATGCAGATGCACTTATGGCAAAATATAAAATCAGCGGTGTTCCCATTACAGTTGATGGCAAACTGGTTGGTATTTTTACGAACCGTGATTTGCGTTTTGAAAAGGATTTTTCAAAAAAATTAAAAGACTGTATGACAAGCACAAATCTTGTTACAGCACCCGAAGGCACAACTTTAGATCAGGCACAGGAAATTTTGCAGAAAAACAAAATTGAGAAATTGCCTATCGTTGACAAAGACGGATACTTAAAGGGCTTAATTACTATTAAAGATATTGAAAAGGCAGAACGTTATCCTAATGCTGCAAAAGATGACAACGGCAGACTTTTGGTAGGCGCTGCAATCGGTGTAACAAAAGACGTTTTAGAACGTGCTAAAGCATTGATTGACGCAAAAGCAGACGTTTTGGTTTTAGACTCTGCTCACGGACATTCAAAAAATATAATTGAGTGTTTAAAACTTGTAAAATCACATTTTGATATCCCCGTAATTGCAGGAAATATTGCAACTGCAGAAGCAGCAGAAGACCTTATTAAAGCAGGTGCAGATGCTGTTAAAGTAGGTATAGGTCCCGGCTCAATCTGTACTACCCGTGTAGTATCAGGTATCGGTGTTCCGCAAATTTCTGCAATTTATGACGTTGCTCAGGTTGGTAAAAAATACGGCGTTCCCGTTATTGCAGACGGCGGTATTAAATTCAGCGGTGATATTGTTAAAGCGATTGCTGCAGGTGCAGACGTAGTTATGCTTGGCAGTCTGTTTGCAGGTTGCGAGGAATCACCCGGTGAAAGCGAAATTTATCAGGGCAGACAGTTTAAAGTATATCGCGGTATGGGCTCACTTGCTGCTATGGCTAAAGGAAGTAAAGACAGATACTTCCAGACAAACAGTAAAAAACTTGTTCCTGAAGGTGTTGAAGGCCGTGTGCCTTATAAGGGACTTCTTTCAGACACTGTGTTCCAGTTGTTAGGAGGACTTCGTTCAGGTATGGGTTACTGCGGTACTCCTGATATCGAGTCATTAAAAGAAAATGGCAAGTTTGTTAAAATCACAGGTGCAGGACTTAAAGAAAGCCATCCTCACGATATTTATATAACCAAAGAAGCACCAAACTATACAGTAAACGGAGATATATAAAACAAATTACGGCGTCTTCGCTACGCGAGGACGCTATTTTTTTGAAAGGAATTGAATTTTTGTGCGTGTTGCTATAATTGATTTAGGTTCAAATGCCGTAAGAATGTCAATAGCAGATGTTAAAGACGGAAAAATTGAAATACTAAAACGTTACAGGGAAAATGTCCGTTTGAGTGAAAATCTGTCTTGCGATATGATGCTGAAACCTGTGCCTGTTGCACGTACATTAGATGCTGTAAAACGTTTTAAAAACTACGCCGATAGTTTTAATACCGAAAAAATTGTCGCAGTTGCAACGGCGGCTATGAGAATGGCAAAAAACAAGGAGGTAATAACAAAGCCTCTTTTGGAAATGGGTATTTCACTTAATATAATTGACGGTATGGAAGAAGCACGTTACGATTACCTTGGTGTAATGTATTCTTTGTCCGTAAATTCCTGCGTGATAATGGACATAGGCGGAGCAAGTACCGAAATTATTGCAGTATGCGACGGTGAAATTGCAGGTATGATAAGTATGCCTTTCGGAGCCGTTTCCATAACAGAAAACTATATTAAAAATTATGACGAAAAAGACTGCACCGAAAAAGCCTATCTATATCTTAAGGAAGAATTTGAAAAACTTGATTTTTTAAAAAACGTAAAAGACGTTCCCGTTGTGGCACTTGGAGGAACGGCAAGTGTGGTAGCCAGAATAGACGGCGCAAAAGACCAGGACAGTTACAGATTAACGGCAAATCGCACAAAAGAGATTATCAATTATGTTAATAATATGCCATTGCAAAATATACTGAAAAATGTTATAATAGAAAAGAAAAGAGCAGATATCATAAAAGGCGGTTTTACTATTGCAAAAGCCTTGATTGAATGTGTGAATTCCAAAGAGATATTTGTAACCCGAAGCGGACTCAGGGAGGGAATACTTTATGAACTTGCCCGTTAAATTATGTCTGGCACCTATGGCAGGAGTAACGGACAGGGCGTTTCGCGAACTGGCAATGGAGTACGGCGCAACTATGTGTACTACAGAGATGATAAGCATAAAAGGTCTTTACTATAACGGTTCTAAACAGGATGCGGCTTTGTTTGCCGGTATTAGAGGTACTAGTGTTTCTATTAAAAATCTTGCAATTGCCGATTCATCACTTGCAACAACAGCTAATTACGCGGCCGCTTTTGCGGGTCAGGCTTTTAATAGCTCGGTATCAGTTTTCGAAAACTGTTATGTTTATGATACCGTAACGGTGACAGCAAACAATTCCACAGCAGGTTTTATTGGCGGCGGAACCTGTGCAAGTATTTCTTTTAAAAACTGCGCTTCATTTGCCAATGTTACAACAGCTATTACCTCTGGCAATAGATACGGAAGCTTTGTTGGCGGATTGGTTTACAATAACGGTACAGGCGATGCCAGAAAAATTACTTATAACAGTTGTATAGGAAACATAGCTTATACAAATTATGCACAGTATCCTACATATACTGCATCATACTGCGCAGTTAACGGTACAGCACATAGCG
>CALDNB010000237.1 GCA_937914775.1 uncultured Clostridia bacterium | reverse complement strand
TACGGAGAAAAAAGTAAATTTTTAACAGAACTTACTGATTATTTAATTAACAGAAATTATTGATATAGACATTAAATATTAAATATGATAGAATAATATTACAGTGGTGCAGTATCCTAGTCATATCCTGTAATTCCTAAGACGGGCCTAAAAATCCGTAAAAGGGCACATCGATGAAGCTTGTGGTGTTTGCTTTCGACGCCCAGTCGGGGGCATATGCTGGAAGAAAGGACGTGGGGCGATCCGCAATGGCATGTGGGCGTTGACCCCTAATTCCGTGGAGACCTGATATTGTGCTTCAACATTACAGTTGCGACATCTTTTGAGAAGTACGAGTCAGGATGAAACCTACTTTGCGGTGCGTAAGTGCTGTGGGTAGTGTAGCCTGCCGTGAGTGGAGACGAGCGGATAACAGATCAGACCGATAAGCGGTTGGCCGACTGCTTTTCGGTTATAGCTGTTTGAAACCGTATCTGCAAAAGAGGCTAAGAATTATTTGGAGTGTGGAGGAAAACTCCTAGGCTGTTTGAAATACAGGCGTACAGTGGATTTCAGTGCATTCTAAGTGGTAATCTGCCAGCACCTATGGTAACAAGGTGACGTAAAACATAATGGGGAACCCCCTTTTCGGCGACGATAAGGTTGTTTTGCGGAGAAATTCGGGCGGACCTAAGTTGCAAAGTTTACATTGTACGCTACCACTGTATTTTATTTATAAATTAGGAGTATTTTTGTGAAAAACAGAAAAAGCAGAAAGATTAAAATTAAAAATAATACAACGGTGAAAAACGGCGGTTCAAAATGGGTAATTATTATAGTTATTCTGTCGTTTTTTATAAGTGTTTCTATGGATATATTATCATCAGCACTTATCCCCAAAGCTGATATTATCACTGCACTTATAATTTTGATTGTGCTTATTTTTATCGGTATTATTTTTGACATAGTAGGTGTGGCAGTTGCCACCGCTGATGAAACGCCATTTCATTCAATGGCGGCAGGTAAAGTAAAAGGTGCAACACAATCTATCTGGCTTATAAGAAATGCCGAGAAGGTGTCTAATATCTGTAACGATGTAATCGGAGATACTGTGGGTATCATAAGCGGTGCTGCAACGGCGGTTATTATTACCAAAATTATAAATGTTTACAATGTTGACGAAATAGTACTTTCCTTGTTGCTGACAGGCTTTGTTGCGTCCCTTACTATAGGCGGAAAAGCATTGGGGAAAGGTTTTGCAATTTCTAAAGCAAACAGTATTATATATAGCGTAGCAAGGGTTATCAGTGTTTTTAAGAAAAAATAAAAAGAGTGAAAACTATGACTGATTACGAAAATATCAAAGAATTAACATACGAACAACTGGATGATTTAGCAGGCGAAATAAGACAAAAACTTTTAAATGTTGTTTCAAAAAACGGCGGTCATCTTGCGTCAAACCTTGGTGCGGTTGAACTTACTCTTGCACTACATAAGAGTTATAACCCGGGTAATGATAAAATAATATGGGACGTGGGTCACCAAAGTTATATTCATAAAATGCTTACAGGCAGAAATCTTGAAAATTTAAGAACTTTCGGTGGAGTAAGCGGTTTTACAAGAACATCCGAAAGTGATGCTGACTGTTATGATTCGGGACACAGCAGTACCTCGATTTCTACGGCATTAGGATATGCTTATGCGAGAGATTTAAAAGGTGATAACTACAATGTTGTTGCGGTAATTGGTGACGGTGCAATGACGGGCGGCCTTGCTTTTGAAGCCCTTAATAATGTTTCAAGATTAAAATCAAATGTTACTATAGTTTTAAATGACAACGAAATGTCTATATCAAAAAATGTAGGCGGTATGTCAAAGTATTTAAGTAAAATAAGAACAGGCAAGTTGTATCACAATACAAAAAAACGTGTTAAGGACAAATTTGGAAATACACCCTTCGGAAACAGGTT
>CALDNB010000236.1 GCA_937914775.1 uncultured Clostridia bacterium | reverse complement strand
TTATAAGTGAGTTAAGTGAATTTTTAGAATTACCCCAGTTGGAAACAAACTATCTTGATGCCCAGCACGATATTGCAAAGCATCAGAACGAAAGCGAACTTAAAACCCTTGACTTTAAAAAGATGCTGTTCGAATATGATATTGCATAAAAAAAGACTGAACACAGAGTGTTCAGTCTTTTTATCTGTTCTTATGCGTTTTTCTTTTCGCGTTTGAATAGTGACCATACCGGACTTGCAATAAAAATTGAAGAATATGTTCCGATTAATACACCGATGATAATGGGGAATGCGAAAGTTTTTATTGAGTTAACACCAAGGATATAAAGTACAACGATTGAAAGCAATGTTGTAACTGAAGTATTGATTGAACGTGTAAGTGACTGTGTTACACTGGCATTTACAACTTCTCCAAAAGGTGTTTTCTTCGCATATTTATTGTTTTCTCTGATTCTGTCAAAGATAACGATTGTATCGTTGATTGTATAACCTACAATGGTTAATATTGCTGCAATGAATGTTGAGTTGATTGGTAGGTTGAATATTGAGTAAACACTCAAAACCAACAACACGTTGTGAACAAGAGATACTACTGCAGCAATACCTGACCAGAATTCAAATCTGATTGAGATATATACAAGCATCAAAAGTACTGCAATTATTGCAGATGTTACTGCACTTTGTCCAAGTTCTTTACCGATTGTTGCAGAAACTGTATCGCGTGAAAATACTTTGAAGTTTGTTTCAACTTCCTCTTCTGCGTTGTATGAGGGGTCATATTTTTCTCTTATTGCATTTAAAAGTTTTGTACTGTCTTCGTCAGAAAGTTCTTTTACAGTAATCATAACTTCTGTACCCTCTGCTCCGCCTTTAACAACACGGGGTGTTGTACCGGGAAGTGTTTCTGTTACCAACGCTTCAACATCTGCTACGTCATAAGTTTCACCCAAATCAAGGTGAAGGTTTGTTCCACCGATATAATCAATGTCAAGGTTTAATCCGCCGTTTACAAAGTAAAATACCAAACCAACAAGAATAATAGCGATTGAGATGGAAAAGAATATTTTTTTGTTTTCTACAACTTTAAGCATTCTTGTTGCCTCCCTTCGCTGAAAGACCGTACAGTCTTGGATTTCTTATATTTAAACCTATTGTTTGTCTTAACAAGAATCTTGTTACTAAAATTGCTGTAATCATACTTGCTATAATACCCATCATAAGTGTTATTGCAAAGCCTTTGATTTGTCCTGTGCCGAATACCAGAAGTACTCCTGCTGCAATAAGCGTTGTAATGTTAGCATCTAAAATTGATGTGAACGCTCTTTTGAAACCTGCATCAACAGCAGCACCTGTTGTTTTGCCGTTTCTTAATTCGTCTTTAACACGTTCAAATATAATTACGTTAGCGTCAACTGCCATACCTACGCCAAGGACAATACCTGCAATACCGGGAAGACTTAAGTTTACACCGAAGTAGTTAAGACCAAACGCCATAAGTGCAACGTAAGCACAAAGTGCTATACATGATACAAAACCGGGCAGTCTGTAAATAACAAGCATAAATACCATAACCAGTAAAATACCGATCAAACAAGCATAAAGACTTGTTTTTAACGCTTCTTCACCAAGTGTTGCGCCAACAACTCTTGTTTCTGCCGCCTGTAAACCAAAAGGTAATTTACCTGCTCTTATAACGTCTGCAAGATATTTTGAACTTTCAGCATCAAAACTACCTGAAATTATACAGGAGTCGCTGTTAATCTGCTCATAAACAAAAGGTGCAGATACAACATTGTTGTCAAGCATAATTGCAATAAAGTTTTCGTTGTTTCCATAACCTGAAACTACTGCAGTTGCCTGTGAGAATTTCTCTTTACCTTCCGGTGTTAATGTAAGTTCAATGTAATGCTCACTTACACCTGCTTCGCTTATTTGTCCGTACTGCTGTCTTGCATCCTTAACGTCACTTCCTGTTAACAAAACGTTAAAATCTTTGTCACGGAATGTAAGTTCTGCAGTTGCACCGATTGTTTCTTTTGCTTTATCGGGGTCATCAACATTGGGAATTTCAATTCTTATTTTGTCAATACCCTGTCTTGTAATAGTTGCTTCTGTGTAACCCAAACCGTCAAGACGGGTACGAAGCATTGAAATTACTACTCCCATATCTTCGTCTGATGGGTTCTCCACTTCTGCCTGATAGGTAATAACAGAACCACCGCTTAAATCAAGACCTTGCTTAATACCTGAATTCTCTTTTAATGCGCCTGTAACGGCTGTGCCGTCAATTCCGAAAAGAGAAATATAAAGTACCGCTGCAATCAACAAAACTGCAACAAGCAATTTAGTAAGACTTTTTGACTTTGCTGTCATCTTTTCTTCCTCCTTAAAATATACATAATGATATTATATCTAAATTGACCAAAATAGTCAAGAGTGAAATTGTTTTGCAAAATCTTGCATCTGAATATTATTGTTACTGTATATAACTCTTTTAATTGATAACGCTACCTGTTTGTAACAAAAACTGCCCCGTCCCCAAATTGTCTTAGGTTTTACTTTTTTGCAATAATATATCTCCTTCTTTAAAATATTCAAAAGCGCTTTTGTAGTTATATTACAGCAAAGAAACTAACGACATTTCACGCCAACTTCAGGTGCAAAAAGCACTGATAAATCAGCATTTGTAAAAAAATGTGAAAACTGATTTTCGGGACAAGTATGTCAAAATACGACATTTTATTTATTTCAAAAATCTATTGATAATTTTATAATTTTTTGCTATAATATATTGAATAGGTATTTTATAATGGGAAAGGTATGATTATACAGTGTCAAAATTAAACGTTTGCGTTATTTACGGCGGAAATTCCTCCGAGCACGATGTATCTGTAGTTTCCGCAGGAAACATAATAAAAAATATGGACACAGAGTTATATAATGTATATAAAATCTTCATTACAAAAGAGGGTGAATGGCTTTGCGAGGGCAAGAATGCCATCATTTCTCCCGACAGTACAAAAAAAGCAATTATTGTCTTTGACAAAGGTACATACGAAGAAATAAAAATAGACGTGGTATTTATTGCACTTCACGGCAAAAACGGTGAAGACGGCACAGTGCAGGGGCTTTTGGAACTTGCACAGATTCCATACACGGGCTGCGGTGTATTGTCAAGTGCATTATGTATGGACAAAGCAATGGCAAAATTTATTTTTGATGCCCACGGTATTCCGCAAGTAGATTGGGTACTTCTTACTCCCTCCGCTACCGACGAGGAAATAATTACAAAAGTAAACGAAAAATTTACGTATCCCGTATTTGTAAAACCATCTAATGCAGGTTCATCTTTCGGTACTGCAAAGGTTAAAGAACAGTCAGAACTTGTGTCTGCAGTACGTGAAGCATTTAAATATGACAGCAAAGTATTGGTTGAAGCCTTTATAAATGCAAGAGAAATTGAATGTGCAGTTATGGGCAACGACAGTCCCGAGGGTGCAAAATTAGGAGAAATAGTTGTAAAGTCTAATGATTTTTACGATTTTGACGCAAAATACAAAGGGGGCGGATGCGATTTGTTAGTCCCTGCTCCTGTTGACCAGGAGACGGAAAAGAAAATCCGTGAATATGCAATAAAAGCATACAAAGCGGCAGATTGTCAGGGCTTTTCACGAGTTGACTTTTTTATGTCAAAAGATGACGGAAAGATATATTTAAACGAAATAAACACAATTCCGGGATTTACGGGAGGAAGTTTGTTCCCCATTACCTGGGAAGCAACAGGAAGCCCTGTTAAAAACACAGTAACAAACCTTATTAATTTAGCATTAAAAAGAGGTAAATAATTATGGACAAAAGACCCATAGGCGTCTTTGACAGCGGTATGGGCGGACTTACAGTAGTAAAGGAAATCCGCAGACTTATGCCCAACGAAAGTATAATATACTTCGGGGACACAGGCAGAGTACCATACGGTAACAGAGGCACAGAAACGATAATTCAATATGTAAAGCAGGACATTAACTTTCTAAAAAGCAACGATATAAAGGCAATAGTAGTTGCCTGCGGTACAGCCTCTGCGGTGGGATTACCTGCCATAAAGGACTGCGACGTGCCCATAATCGGTGTAGTTAAGCCTACTGCACAGTATGCCCTTGAGACTACTAAAAACGGCAAAATCGGCATAATAGGTACAACGGCAACAATAAACAGCGGTATGTACCAGTCTTTGCTTTGTGAAAAAAAGGGAATAACCGTGTATGAAAAAGCCTGTCCTTTATTTGTTCCTTTGGCAGAAAACGGCTACAGCAACAGCGAAGTTGCACGTATGATTGCTAAGGACTACTTAAAGGATTTAAAAGAGCAGGGTGTTGACACCTTAATTTTAGGCTGCACTCATTATCCCCTTTTAAGCGATGCGATAAAAGTCATTATGGGAGAAGATGTTACCCTTATAAACTGCGGAATTCCCACTGCAAACTACATTCTGGAAATGCTAAAAAGTTCCGACAGTTTGTCAGAGGGCGCACCCTCCCACAAATACTTTGTAAGCGATATGACAGATGAATTTGTAACTTTAGCCAGAACTTTTTTAGGTGACGGCGTGGAGATAGAAAAAACAGATATTAACAAATATTAAGGATATAATTATGACTAAAGATGTATTGATTTCATTCAAAGGCAGTCAGCAGGATGAGGACAACAAGGAGAACTTTGAATTTTTAACAGAAGGAAAATTTTATAAAAAAGGCGGACACTACTATATTACCTATCAGGAATCAGAACTGACAGGTATGAAAGGGACAACCACCACCCTTAAAGTTGACACCGATTCAGCCATTGTTACAATGATGCGTTTCGGTGAAAACAACACCCACCTTATTTTCGAGCAGGGCAAAACTCACACCTGCTGCTACGAAACAGGGTACGGCGGGTTAAGTATAGGAGTTTGCTCCGAATACGTAGATATAGATATAAGTGAAAATGGCGGACAACTTTCCTGCAAATACACTATTGATATTAACAACAGTATGCTATCCGTCAACAACTTTAACATTACAGTTACAGAAAGGAATGGGCACAAATGAGTATAAACCAGAAAGTAAGAAACCAGATTGCACAGTTAATTAACGGCGCAGTAGAGGCTAACGGTTACAGTATGCCGAATTACATAATTGAAGTACCAAAGGATAGAGCAAACGGTGACTTTTCCGCCAATGTTGCTATGCTTTTATCAAAGGAAGCAAAAATGGCACCCCGTATGATTGCGGAAAAACTTGTAGCCGATATGGACTTTAAAGACACATACATAGAAAAAATAGAAGTTGCAGGTCCGGGTTTTATAAACTTCTACCTTTCTGATAACAGATTATATGACGTTATAGCAGATGTTGAATCAATGGGTGAAAGATACGGAAGCGTAAACGATGGACAGGGCAAAAAAGTGATGGTGGAATTTGTAAGTGCAAATCCCACAGGCCCTATGCACATGGGTAACGCAAGAGGCGGTGCTTTAGGCGACAGTATGGCGGCAGTACTTGATTTTGCAGGTTACGACGTTACAAGGGAATTTTACCTAAACGACGCAGGTAACCAGATAGAGAAATTTGCACAAAGTCTTCAGGCAAGATACCTTGAACTTTGCGGAAAGGAAATAGAATTTTCCGAGGACTGGTATCAGGGTGCCGACATTATAGAAAGAGCCCAGGAATTTAAGGACAAGTACGGCGAAAGTTACGTTGACTGTGACGAGCAGGAGCGTAAAGACGCCCTTGTTAAACTTTCCCTTGTAACTAACGAGAAAAATATGATTGCAACTTTAAAAAACTACCGTATAAATTACGACGTGTGGTTTAAAGAAAGCAGTCTTTACGAAAACGGTGACATAAAAGAAACTATAGAAATACTTAAGAACAGCGGAAGTTGTTACGAAAAAGACGGAGCACTATGGTTTAAAAGCCCCGGTGAAGATGACAAAGACGAAGTATTGGTAAGAGCAAACGGTTTTCCTACATACTTCACAGCGGACATTGCGTACCACAGAAACAAATTTGTAAAACGTGGCTTTGACAAGGTAATAGACGTGTGGGGTGCAGACCACCACGGACACGTTGCCCGTATGAAATCCGCCATGGAAGCAGTTGGTGTTGACAAGGACAAACTGGAAGTAGTTTTAATGCAACTTGTAAGACTTTTAAGAAACGGCGAAGTTGCAAGAATGTCAAAGCGTTCAGGAAAAGCCATCACATTAGACGATTTGCTTGAAGAAATAGGCATAGACGCTGCAAGATTTTTCTTCAATATGAGAAATGCAGGAAGCCACTTTGACTTCGATTTGGACTTGGCGGTTAAGCAAAATAACGACAACCCTGTCTTTTACGTTCAGTACGCTCACGCCCGTATTTGCAGTATTATAAGGTTTTTAGGGGAACAGGGCGTAGTTGTACCAAAATCAGAAAATACAAAGACACAACTTTTAAAATGCAAAGAAGAACACGAACTTTTAAGAAAGATTGCAGAATTGCCTGACGAAATTTCCGCATCAGCAGAAACATTGGAACCTGCAAGACTTACACGTTATGCAATAGATCTGGCAACCGCATTTCACTCTTTCTACAACGCCTGTCACGTTAACGTAGAGGATACCGATTTAAAACAGGCAAGATTAAAATTAATTGACTGTGCGAGAATTACCCTTTCTAACGTTTTAAGGTTATTGGCAGTATCCGCACCTGAAAAAATGTAAAAACGGAGAGTCCTATGAAAAAATTATTACTTATGGTTATATTGCTTTTAGCAGTGCCAATATGCGCAAGTGCAAAAACGGTACGTGAAGCAACTCTGGAAGTTATAAGTGCCTTTGACATACCTGCATCACAAGATGCAAAGGTGTTATCAAAGTGCAAAAACTACCGTCTTATAGACGAGGCAGACAAGCCTCTTGTTATGACTGCTTTAAAAGGCGGAGTACTTATTCCAAAAAACGGAGTATTAAATCTTGACAGCGAAGACTTGTCCCCCCTTATAAACGGCGTTACAAGTTACGCTATAAAAAGCGGAAAGTACAAGGTAGTTACCGAAAAATACAACGGCACTATTGATATGGCAGAAATTACAGACAGCACCTACAAAATGTGCGAATTAAAGTCAGGGGAATACTACACGGCGGTAATAGAAAACAACATTTGTGTTGCAGTTATGCCTACAGGAGACCTGATAAGACCTGTATTATACAAAGCAAAATTATTTATTGCAGACAACGGCGGAGCGTCGTTTTACGATATTTACCGCTACTCAATGGGACAATGGATAAAAGCAAACTTTGATGACAGATTGCTAATCGGTGAATACAGCGGTTTTGACCTTGACTGTGATATGTTAAACCAACAGTACATTGACAAAACAATGTATATATATGCTGACAGTTTTACACACATATCAAAAATTTATGCCATAAGGAAGGGAGAGTAATATGAAAAAACTGATTTCCTTATTATTATGCTTTATAATTCTTTCGGGGGCAGTTTACGGCGCAGAACCAACTGCATCTGAAATATTTAACGAAACTTTAGACATGACGGAGCAGTATTACCACTTCGGGATTACAAAAGAACAACTTATGGAGTCCGCAATTAACTATCTTCTTGAAAACAACCCCGAAATGCTTGGTGTTTTATCAAAGGGTGCCTACGAAGCCCTTGATGAAAATTCCTATTATTTAACTAAAGAAGAGTACGAATCACGCCTTGAAGATGTTACAATGGAGATTTCGGGAATAGGCGCTATGATTCAGGTACAGAACGGGAAGCCCACCATTACTGAGGTTGTAAAAAACTCCCCTGCAATTGTAAGCGGTTTAAAAGCAGGTGACGTTATCGTAAACGTTAACGGAGTACCGGTTTTCGGTAACGTTGTAGAGGACGTGGTTAAACTTATAAGAGGACCAAAAGGAACAACCGTAAATCTGCAGATAGAACGAAACGGTAAAATAATGGACTTTAAAATAGTCCGTGCAACAATAAACTTAGAAACAGTTACATATAAAAAATTAGAAAAGAACAACAGCGGATATATAAAAATTGACTCTTTTGCCGCCAACACCTACAAGGAATTCCAGACTGCAATGATTCGTCTTGCTGCCGTGGGAGTTGACAAGATAATACTTGACTTAAGAAACAACCCCGGCGGGTATCTTATAAGTGCAGTAAACATTGCAAACTTCTTTGTTCCTGAGGGCAAACCTCTTGTTACGGAAGATTTCCCGGGCGAAGAAAACGACTATACCTACTACGCTGCAGGTGATTTTGACCGTTTTAAAGTGGTTGTATTAGTAAATGAATATTCTGCATCAGCCTCCGAGGTAGTTACAGGAGCCATAAAGAAAAACAAAGCAGGTAAGGTTGTGGGAACAACCTCTTTTGGCAAAGGCACGGTACAAAGTTCACATACTTTGCCAAACGGCGATGGTTTGTGGCTTACAATTGCGCAGTACAACCTGCCTGACGGCACCAATATTCACGGTGTAGGTATCACCCCTGATTACTTTGTAGAAAACGTTGAAGTTCCTGTTGATTTAACAGAATTCCCCGAAATCACAAAAGAAAAAGTTTTAAACATCGGTGACCAAACAGAGCAGGGACAAGTCCTTAAACAATATCTTGAAGTATTGGGCTTTAGTTTCCGTGAAAAGGACGACTTATATGATGACGAAATGTTTGAGGCAGTAAAACTGTTCCAGAGTGCTACAGGGCTTTACCCCTACGGCGTTTGCGACATTACAACACAAACCAAAATACTGGAAATGGCACAGGAAGCAACAAAAATAATAGATAAACAACTTGAAAAAGCAACAGAACTTATATATGAAATGAGGTAACAAAAATGCACATTAACACAAAAACAATTCAGGAAGGCTTTAAACCTAAAAACGGGGAGCCGAGAGTAGTGCCTATAGCACAAAGTACAACGTACAAATACGATTCAAGCGAAACAGTAGGCGATTTATTTGATTTAAAAGCAACAGGACACTTTTATACCCGCCTTTCAAACCCTACTGTTGAAGCGGCAGAAATGAAAATCGCAGCATTAGAGGGCGGCGTAGGTGCAATGTGCACTTCTTCTGCAACAACACTTGCACTTTTAAATATCTGCGGAAGCGGAGACCACATTGTAAGTTCAAGTGCCATTTACGGCGGAACATTTAACCTGTTTGCAGTTACCATGAAAAAAATTAGTATTGAGTTTACTTTCGTTTCTCCTACTGCATCAGAAGAAGAACTACAGAAGGCAATAAGACCTAACACAAAAGCAATTTTTGCAGAAACATTATCAAATCCGTCTCTTGACGTACTGAATTTTGAAACTTACGCAAATGTTGCCCACAAAAACGAAATTCCCTTTATTGTAGATAACACCTTTGCAACACCTATCCTTTGCAGACCTTTTGAACATGGTGCAGACATTATTGTTCACTCCACTTCAAAATATTTAGACGGTCACGCAGTAGCCCTTGGCGGTGTTATTGTTGATAGCGGCAATTTCGACTGGACAAGAGGTAAGTTCCCCGAATTCACCAGACCTGACGAGTCTTATCACGGAATTATTTATACAGAATCATTCGGTAAATCTGCATACATTGTAAAAGCAAGAGTACAGATGATGCGAGACCTTGGTAATATGATGTCACCTCAAAATGCCTTTTTATTATCACTTGGTATGGAAACTTTGGCAGTAAGAATGGAAAGACACTGCGAAAACGCTTTAAAAGTAGCAAAATGGCTTGAAAAGAACGACAAAATCGCATGGGTAAAATATCCCGGTCTTGACAGTTACAAAGACAAAGACGTTGCAGACAAATATTTGCCTCTTGGCACAAGCGGCGTAATTTCTTACGGAATAAAAGGCGGCAGGGAAGCGGCAATGAAATTTATGGACAGTTTAAAACTTGCTGCAATCGTTGTTCACGTTGCAGACGTAAGAACAGGTGTTTTACACCCTGCAAGTACAACTCACAGACAACTTACAGACCAGCAACTTAAGGACTGCGGTATTACTCCTGATTTAATCAGAATGTCAATAGGCCTTGAGTATGTTGATGATATTATTGCTGATATAGAACAGGCACTAAATAATTTATAAAAACAAAAAAGACTGAACAAGTTCAGTCTTTTTTTTGTGCTGATAATTTTTTTCTGTACTGTGTGGGAGCACACCCCGCGTACGTTTTAAAAAACCTGCTAAAAGAATAAATATCATAAAAATTCAGTTTTTCGGATAAGCAGGTAATAGAAAGCGTGGTAGTCATCAAAGCATTTTTAACATATTCAATACGTTTATTTCGGTAGTATTCTATTATGTTTTGTTTATACATAACTTTAAATTTCCGCATCAACGTATATTTGTTAATATAAAACTGTTTTGAAAGACCGTCTAATGTTATGTTGGAAAGGTAATTACTGTCTATATATTCTTTTGCCGCTATAACGGGATTTAATATTACGTCTGATTTAGTTCCTTTGTTGCTGTCAAACTGTGTTAAAATGCAATGGATTAATTCTAACATTTTCGCCTTATACAACAGTTCGTAATTGTATGATTTTTTTTGGAATATTTCAATTATGTCGAAAAATATTTTTTTAATCTGGTCGGGATGTTGCGGCGAGAAAACACAGGGAATAAATATATCTTTAAACACATCATCCTGAATAAGATTCAACTCGTCTTGTGACATTTTTTCTTTCGGTTTAAAAGATACACTCCGCATATTGCTTTTACCGTCATATGAAACATCAAAGTGAATATGCGGCTGAAAAAAATCACAGTTGTCAACACTTTCAAATTCGTGCGGTACCCCGGGTCTTAAAAACACTACATCGTTTTTCTTGCAGAAATATGCCGTGCTATCTACCGTAATTTTACACTTTCCGTTAGTTACAAGGATAATTTCATAATCATATATTACCCGTTTGCTTATTTTAAACGGAGGAGTAAGCACTGAAAACATTGCCACTCTTATGTATGGAGAAAATTCGTTTATGTTCAAAATACCGCCTCCTCTGCGATTAACAAAGTCAATAAATGACAAATAATTCGGCTAACATTGATATTTTATAATTCGCCTTGACACGCTACAATTATAGCATAATATTAAATATGTTTCAAGGAGGTTTAACAATATGCTCTTATCAAAGATACAAAGCTTTAAATCAAGGTCAATTTCTGCTGAAAACTTTTCCGGTGAAAAAGGCAAAGGCGGAATGGCAAAACACGGCACAGGCGAAAACGCCGCCAGGGATTTGGGACAAGGATGGAAAATCTCTCCCTCTGTTGTAATAAAACCCGGTGAAACATTTGAGATAGCAAACATTAACGGTCCCGGTATTATAAACCACATTTGGATTACAGACGGCGGTGCCCCAAACAGAAAACTCGTAATAAGAATGTATTGGGACAACAGTCACACTCCATCGGTAGAAGTGCCTCTCGGCGACTTCTTTGCTTCCGCTGAATACCAGAATTATGCACAACTTACATCATTGCCCGTTTGCGTAAATCCCAAAAGGGCTTTCAATTGTTACTGGGATATGCCTTTTTATAAAAATTGCAGAATAACAATTGAAAATATTTACACATACAATATTACAGTATATTATCAGATTGATTACGTTTTGGGAGAACTTACGGAAGGGCTCGGATACTTCCATGCACAGTTCAGAAGACAAAATCCTCTTCCCTACAAAGAAAATTATGTAATTTTAGACAAGGTTAAAGGAAACGGACATTATGTCGGTACATATTTGTTCTGGGGCGTAAACAACAACGGATGGTGGGGTGAAGGCGAAATAAAATTTTACCTTGACGGCGACAAAAAGTATCCCACAATATGCGGAACAGGTACGGAAGACTATTTCTGCGGTTCATATAATTTCGATGTAAATGGAAATTATCGGGAATTTTGTACCCCTTACGCAGGTCTTTCAAAAGTGATACATCCTGACGGACTTTATAATTCCCAACAACGTTTCTCTCTTTACAGATGGCATATAACAGACCCGATTTATTTCCAAAAAGACATTAAAGTGACAATTCAGGCATTAGGTTGGAGAAGCGACGGACGCTATCTGCCTTTGCAGGATGATATTTCTTCCGTTGCTTTCTGGTATCAGGACAGTATAAGTAATGCTTTTCCAAAACTACCGTCAGCAGACGAGTTGGAAATAATATGAAAAACAAAAACGGAAACATCAAACAATGTTTCCGTTTATTTTTACGTTCTGGGCAATTTTAACATCCCTTTTATTCTACTTTGACAAGAAGAATACGGCAAGTGTTCCGGGGCCCGAATGTGAGCC
>CALDNB010000235.1 GCA_937914775.1 uncultured Clostridia bacterium | reverse complement strand
TGTATCCGAAAAAGAGATGCTTAAAAAGGGTTATGATTTAAAGGCAGACGTTTTAAAAGTTGCACATCACGGAAGCAGCACAAGCAGTACAAAGAGGTTTATTGATGCGGTAGCGCCAAGGTATGCGGTAATTTCTGCAGACGGGGTCAGTTATTCACACCCTCACAAACAGACTTTAAAGCGTCTTCGTGGTACGGAGATATTAAAGACCTATGAAGAAGGTAATATTACTTTTGAAACTGACGGTGTGGTTTTAGAAAGAAAGTAGGATTTTTATGAAGTTTACAATTGACAGAATTGAGGGAGAAACGGCAGTACTGGTGGTTAACGGCGAAGTTGTTAATGTTCCCAAAAAACTGTTTGACAATCCAAAAGAGGGAGCAACTTATTCTTTAACTGAAGTAAAAGGCGAATATGATACATCAAAATTATTAAAAGAGGTATTTAATGATTAATTTAAACGATTTAACTTTCCAGCAGTTGCAAAAAGTCATAGAAGATTTGGGTGAGCCAAAATTCCGTGCAAAGCAGATTTTCTCCTGGTTTGCACTTGGGGTTACTGATTTTGACTTAATGACAAACATATCTAAAGCCACCAAGGAAAAACTGTCTTCCTTATACGGCATTGCTACTGTTAAGATTTATAAAAAATTTAAATCAAATATAGACGAAACAGTAAAATATCTGTTACAATTAAATGATGGCAGTATTGTAGAAAGCGTTGCTATGAAATACAAACACGGTATTTCTCTTTGTTTATCTACTCAGTGTGGCTGCAATATGGGCTGCAGATTTTGTGCTTCGACCATAGGCGGTAAAGACAGAGATTTAACTGCCGGGGAAATACTTGGTCAGGCGGCACTGTTGCAGGCAGACTTAGGTGAGCGTATTTCAAACATTGTGCTTATGGGAATAGGTGAGCCATTAGACAACTATGATAATGTAATCACATTTTTGAAGAATGTAAATGACGAAAAAGGAATGAATATTGGTTACAGGCACATATCCTTATCTACCTGCGGTTTAGTTGATAAAATAAATATGCTTGCAAAAGAAAAGATGCCAATTACTTTATCTGTGTCTTTACACGCACCTGACAATGACACAAGAAACAAAATTATGCCTGTAAACAAAAAATACAATGTAGAGACGCTTATTGATTGTTGCAAAGATTACATAGAAAGTACAGGAAGAAGAATTTCCTTTGAATATATATTAATTGACGGGCTTAATGACACCTACGAACACGCAAAAAAATTAGCGTCAATTACCAAAAATATGCTTTGTCACGTTAACCTAATACCTGCAAATTTCGTACCGGAAAGCGGACTTAAAAAAAGCAGCAAGGAAAACGTAATAAAGTTTTTAAATGCATTACAGTCCTTCGGAGTTAATGCAACCGTAAGAAGAACATTAGGCTCAGACATTGAGGCTTCCTGCGGACAACTAAGAAGGAATGAAATGAAAAAATAAGAGGGAATAACTATGAGAATTTACGGAAACACGCACAAGGGAATGGTGCGTAATTCAAATCAGGACAATTTTTATATCGATAACGAAAGAGAATGGTGTCTGGTGGCTGACGGAATGGGAGGTCACAAAGGCGGAGAAACTGCCAGTGCACTTGCGGTGTCTGTAATTAAAAACTACTTATCACAAAACAGTGGTGACACAGAAGACATATTAAGAACAGCCATCGTCAAAGCAAACAACGAGGTTTTTGAACATTCCTTAAAAGTTCCTGAACTTGACGGAATGGGAACTACTGTTGTATTACTGAAAATGGAAAACAATATTGCATATATTGCTCACGTTGGGGACAGCAGAGCATATTACATTAACGGTGAAAGCATTTTACAGTTAACCAAAGACCATTCAGTTATACAAAAACTCCTTGACAGCGGAACTATTACAAAACTCCAGGCAGAAAACCATCCCCAGAAGAATTTAATTACAAGGGCAGTAGGAACAGACAAATACGTTGAAATAGATATTAACAGAATTATTTGCACCAAAGGCGACTATATTTTACTTTGCTCTGACGGATTATCAAATTACGTAAGCGAACAGCAGATGTTTGATATAATTATGGATAATCCTGAAACAGCCGTTGACAAGTTAATTGACCGTGCTAACAGTTCAGGCGGAATTGACAATATTACGGCTGTGCTACTATGTTTATAAGGAGGCGCACTTATGAATTTAATCGGTAAAAATTTAGGAAACAGATATGAAATATTAAAAGAAATAGGTGCAGGAGGTATGGCGTATGTCTATCTTGCACAGTGCAAACTGTTAAACAGAAAAGTTGCGGTAAAAGTATTACGTCCCGAACTTGCACAGGACAAAGAATTCTTGCGCAGATTTGAAGTTGAGGCTCAGGCGGCGGCATGTCTTAACCACCCGAATATTGTGGGCATTTATGATGTTGGTCAGGATTATATAGATGAGCATCCAATTAATTATATAGTTATGGAATATGTCGAAGGTATTACTCTTAAGGAATACATAGACAAACAGAAAGTATTGCCCTGGAGAGAGGCCTTAAACTATGCTATTAAGATTTGCGAGGGCTTGCGTCACGCTCACAAAAACGGAGTAGTACACAGAGATATAAAACCACACAATATAATAATTACCAAAGACGGGGAAGTTAAAGTTACAGACTTTGGTATTGCCTGTGCAGTTACCAAAAACACTGTTACTATTACTAAAAGTGCCATTGGCTCTGTTCATTATTTTTCACCTGAACAGGCACGTGGCGGTATTACTGATGCAAAAAGTGATTTATATTCTTTAGGCATAGTTTTATATGAGATGCTAACAGGAAAACTGCCTTTTGATGGAGACAGTCACGTTTCTATTGCAATAAAGCATATTCAGGAAAGACCTGTTTCGCCAAAAGACATTAACGTTTCAATTCCTCTTGCTGTAGAAAATATTGTTCTTAATGCTATGCAGAAAAGACCTGAGGACAGATACCCCTCTGCAGAGGAAATGTTAGTTGATTTACATTCAGCAGAAGCGTCTCCCGATGTTACAATTCCAACTACTCACAGTGACGATGACTTCGGTAAAACAATGAAGTTTAAAGATACAGAAGAAGTAATTAAAAAAGTACAGGAAATTGAAAAAGAAATTCCGAAAGAAACAGAAAAATCAAATGAAAGCAACGATAAAAAGACAATTATGTGGGCGGTTATTGCTTCAGTTTGTCTTGTACTTGTATTTGGTATCGGTATAGCATCATACCTTGGTGCATTTTCGGGCGGCTCAAAAGAGGAAGAAGTTCCCAAACTTGTTGGCGAATTATACGAAGACGTAAAAAAAGAGTATGAAAAGGACAACATCAATATTGTTATGATTCAGGAGGTTGACAGTGCAAAATACGATCAGGGCGTTATAGTTTCTCAGGACCCGCAACCTGGTACTGTGAAGAAAACTCCTTTTGACGTAAGCGTCACTGTAAGCAAAGGCTCTAAAAAGAGCAGAATTATAAACTACGAACGACAGGAATTTACCAACGTAGAATTTGAACTTAATAATTTAGGTTTTGAAGTAACAAAAGTTGAGGAAAACAGTTCTACAATTCCTAAAGATACTGTTATAAGAACTGAACCTAAAGCAGGTGAAACTATTGAGACAGGCAGCGAAATTGTTGTTTATGTAAGTGTCGGTCCTGAACTTGGTATGATACCAATGCCGGATCTTGTAAATTTAAGTTATGCTCAGGCAAAGATTGTTATTGAAAACAACAACTTACGTCTTGGCAAAACAACGAGAGAGCCAAGTTCAAAGCCCAACGGAACAGTTATAGGTCAAAGTATTCCTATGAACGAAGAAGTAGAAGAATTTACAGTTGTTGATTTGGTATTAAGTTCAGGGGGTACAGATGTTAACGGAAAAGCATATTCTGTTGCTGTTCCTCCTAACAAAGACAACACAAAAATCGTTGTTGTGCAAAACGGCTCAGTTATTCACAATCAGGTACACAACAAAAACGAGGGCGCATTTACTGTAACGCTGTCTGGAAGCGGTGCAGTTAAAATTGAAGTTTATTACGACGATGTATTAAGTAAACAGGAAACAATTCAGTTATGATAAATGGAATAATAGTAAAAGGTATAGGCGGATTTTATTACGTCAAAACAGATGACGGGAGAATAGCAACCTGCCGTGCCAGAGGTAAGTTCAGAAAATTAAATATTACACCAATGGTAGGGGACAAGGTTGAAATTAAAGTAGTTAACGAAAATCCTTTTGAAGGTGCTATTGAGAATGTTCTTGAAAGAAAAAATCACCTTATCAGACCGCCTGTTGCAAATATAGACTGCATTGCAGTTGTTATTGCCGCAGCAAACCCTGCTCCCGATTTGTTTTTAATTGACAAACTGACGGTATATGCTGCAAAAAACAACATTGAAGTTGTAATTATAATTAATAAAACAGATTTGTCAAATGCAAAATATATTGTGGATATTTACAACAAGTGCGGCTACAATACTGTATTAACCTGTGCAACCTCGGGAGAAGGAGTAGATGCACTAAGGGAAAAAATTGCAGGTAAAATTACTGCTTTTGCAGGTAATTCAGGAGTTGGCAAATCAAGTATTTTAACCAACTTCGGACTTAGTGTTGAAACGGGTGACGTAAGTAAGATTAACCGAGGAAAGCACACTACCCGCCACGTTGAACTGTTTGACATAGGTGACGGAGGCTTTGTAATTGACACTCCCGGCTTTAGTTTGCTTGAAATTTCTGATATTTCTGCATCAGAGTTAAAGGATTGTTTTGTTGAGTTTAAAGAGTTTGAAGGTGATTGTAAATTTTCAGGCTGTAATCATTTCGGTACAAAGGCAAACGCCTGCGGAATAGTAAAAGCCGTAAATGACGGAAACATTCCAAAAACGAGATATGAGAGTTACACTAAATTATACGATGTGCTAAAGGAGATAAAGGACTATGATTAAAATTTCACCATCGCTTCTCTCTGTAGATTTTACTAAAATGGGCGAAGAAGTAAAA
>CALDNB010000234.1 GCA_937914775.1 uncultured Clostridia bacterium | reverse complement strand
ACAGGAATTGACCTTGAGGGCGAGGCACTGGCGTTATTCCACAACAAGTCGGCATTTCACGAAATCCAACTTGCTACTGCCTCTTTCGGTCAAAGTTTTAACGTAACACCATTGCAGATGATTTCTGCAGTATGTGCAGTTGCAAACGGCGGAAAACTTATGCAGCCAAAACTTGTAAAACAACTTACTGACTCCGAGGGTAACGTTGTTACTACTTACGAAGACAAGGTGGTAAGACAGATAATTTCAGAGCAAACCTGCAAAACTTTATGCGGAATTTTAGAGTCAGTTGTAGCAGACGGCGGCGGAAGCGGAGCGTACATAAAGGGTTACCGTGTAGCAGGAAAAACAGGTACTGCGGAAAAAGTACCGAGAGGTACAGGGAAATATATAGCGTCATTTATAGGTTTTGCACCTGCTGACGACCCCGAAATCGCAGTATTGGTTATGCTTGACGAACCAAACGGCAACGCTTACTACGGCGGTACTATTGCCGCACCGGTAGCAAGAAATATATTTGAGGACTCACTTAATTATCTTAACATAGAACCTGCTTATACTCCCGAAGAACTGTCAACACTTGAGGTTACAATTCCAAACGTAACAGGAAAACCCGTTGACGAAGCAAAGAAAGTTCTTACGGCCTTTGGTCTAAAATACAGCGTAAACGGTGATAATGATACTGTACTTAACCAGATTCCTAAAGGCGGAGTTAAAGTTAATCAGTCTTCTACCATTATGCTTTACACAAATGAGGAGCAGACTGCTGCTATGACTACTGTACCAAACGTGCTTAACTGTTCTACAGTCAAAGCATCAGAACTTATGAGACAGGCAAATCTTAATATTAATATTGTGGGTGCAGGAGCAAATCCCGACCCCACAGCCGTAATAGCCTATAAGCAGGACCCTGCAGCGGGAACGCAGGTGGAAATCGGCCGTGTTGTAACGGTAGAATTCAGAAATATTGAAATAGGCGAATAGCAAACATCTTTTAAGGGGTAAAAACAATGAAAATAGGCGAATTGATTGAAACAAAACTTGATATTGAAGTTACGGGTATATGCTGTAATTCCGCAGTTGCAAAACCCGGTGACGTTTTTGTTGCGGTAAGCGGTTTTAAAACAGACGGGCACAAATTTGCGAAAGACGCCGAAGATAAAGGTGCCGTATGCGTTATTGCCCAGCACGAAATAGAAGGACTGAAAATTCCTGTAATTGTTGTGGAAAACACAAGAGTTGCTCTTGCGCAGATTGCCCACAATTTCTATAATAATCCTACACAGAACTTTAAACTCATAGGCGTTACAGGTACAAACGGCAAAACTACCGTAACATACCTTGTTAAAGCCATACTTGAAGCGGCAGGAGAAAAAGTAGGTCTTATAGGCACTAACCAGAATATGATTGGAGACGTTGCATACGAAACAGACAGAACAACTCCCGATTCTTTGGAACTTGTTCAGTTGTTTTCTAAAATGGCAGAAGAAAAATGCACCTACGTTGTTATGGAGGTATCCTCCCACTCTTTAGAACTTAACAGAGTACACGGCTGCGAGTTTGAAGTAAGTGCATTTACAAACCTTACACAGGACCATCTTGACTTCCATATCACTATGGAAAACTATTTAAAAGCAAAAGCAAAACTGTTTAAAATATGTAACAAAGCAGTTATAAATATTGACGATGACGGCGGAAAGAAGATTGCAGCAGATGTTGCATTAAGTAAAGTTACTTACGGAACATGTGATGCAGACATTACTGCAACAGAAATAGTCTTAAATCCCACAGGGGTTGAATTTGACTGCCTTGACACACATTTTACATTAAATATTCCGGGACTATTTTCAGTTTACAACGCCCTTGCTTCTATTTCCATCTGCACCGCTTTGGGAGTAGATAAAGAGATAATTAAAAATACTCTTGCAAAAGCCACAGGAGTTAAAGGAAGATTTGAAGTATATCCCACAAAAGACGACTACACAGTTATTATAGACTATGCACATTCTCCCGACGGAATAAAGAAAATACTTGAAACAGTAAAGGGCTTTGCCAAAGGCAGAATTGTAATTCTGTTTGGTTGCGGCGGAGACAGAGATAAGAAAAAGAGGCCCGAGATGGGAAGAATAGCCTCGGAACTTGCCGACCTCGTTATAGTGACTTGCATAATAACCTCCGACAACCCAAGAAGCGAAGAACCTGCGGCAATAATAAGAGATATTTTGGGCGGTATGAAAGACGCTACTGCTGACTATGTTGTAATAGAAAACAGAGAAAATGCAATAGAGTATGCAATTAAAAATGCCCAGAAAGATGACGTTATAATTTTAGCAGGAAAAGGTCACGAAACATATCAGATTTTAAATGATAAAACAATACACTTTGATGAAAGAGAAATTCTTGCAAAGTATTTAATGGGGTGAATTTTCTTTGGTACCTGTTTCTATAGAGGATATTATAAATGCAGTTGACGGCACAGCCATAAGCAAAATTGAAAATTCCAAAGTTGATAAAATTACTACCGACAGCAGAAACAAAGACGGCGGTATGTTTATTGCATTAAAAGGCGAAAACTTTGACGGAAACGAATTTGCAACAGAGTATTTAAAAGACAACCAGAGCGTAATAGTAAGTAAGGCAATTCCGCCTATGGAAAACAAAAACATAATACTTGTTGAAAATACTTCTGCCGCACTTATTAAACTTGCAGGATACTACCGTTCTCTTTTTGACATTCCCCTTATCGGAATTACAGGAAGCGTTGGCAAAACCAGTACCAAAGAGATGATTGCAAGTGTATTATGCCAAAGTTTTGACACTATGAAAACACAGGGAAACTTTAATAACGAAGTAGGTGTCCCTCTTACTCTTTTTAACCTTGAAGCGCACCACGACTGCGCAGTTGTGGAAATGGGAATGAGCGCTTTTGGTGAAATGTCAAGACTTACAAGTGCCGTAAAACCTACAATTGCAGTAATTACAAACATCGGCACTTCCCATATAGGAAATTTAGGAAGCAGAGAAAATATACTAAAAGCAAAACTCGAAATTTTAGAGGGAATGAACGAAAATTCCCTTGTGGTTTTAAATGCCGACAACGACCTTTTGTACGGATTAAAAGGAAAACTACCCTTTAAACAGATTTACTTCGGTATAGAAAACAAAGATGCAGACATTGTGGCACAAGATGTAAAAGTATCAGGAGAAAAGGTTACTTTCAATGCCCTTGGAATGCCGTTTACGATTAATGCTCCGGGAAGTCATCACGTGCTTAATGCCCTTGCAGGTATTGCCGTAGGACAGCATCTTGGAATGACATTAGAAAAAATTAAAGACGGCATTATGCAGTTTAAAAACTGCGGTATGAGACAAAACATTATAAAACATGGTGACGTAACAATAATTGAAGACTGCTACAATGCAAGTCTTGACTCTATGAAAGCATCGTTAAAAGTTTTAAAAGACATAGCAAAAGAAAAAACCATTGCTGTTTTAGGTGATATTTTAGAGCAGGGTGACTTTGCGATTGACACCCATAAAACATTGGGAGAAGTAGTTTTTGAAAACAAAATCGACTTGCTTTTAACATTAGGTGAAAACTGCAAAATTACGGCACAGACTGCCTCCTCTTTGGGCGTTTCGGCTTACAGTTTTGACACCCACGAAGAAATTGCACAATATCTAAAGCAATTCGCAAAAGCGGGAGACACAATTTTATTCAAAGGCTCGCGGGGAATGAAACTCGAAAAGGTAATTGATTTGTATATGAAAGGATAACCGCAATGACAAACAGTATTGTAACAGCACTTATATCTTTTTTTGTAACGGTAGCAATTGCTCCCTTTGCGATTAAATATTTAATAAAATTAAAGTTCGGACAGGAGATTCGTGAAATCGGTCCCGAATGGCACAACAAAAAAAGAGGCACACCTACAATGGGCGGTATCGTCTTTATATTGGCAGTTCTTGTTGCAACAGCAGTCAACTACAAACTGTTCTCTCCTAAACTGTTGTTAGTGTTAGTTGGCTCTGTTGCATTTGGCATAATAGGTTTTATTGACGATTACATAAAAGTAGTTTTAAAAAGAAATTTAGGTCTTACGGCGAAGCAAAAGTCTTTTCTTCAGGTGTTGGTTGCTGCCGTTGTCCTTGTAGTGGGGCTTAACTACGGTATCATCTCCACAAAAATATTTATACCATTTTTTAAATTCTACGCTGACCTTGGCTGGTTTTACATACCTGTTGCCCTTTTCGTAATAGTAGGTGTTGTAAACAGCGTTAATTTAACTGACGGCATTGACGGTCTTGCAACCTCCGTTACAATTGTAGTAATGATATTTTTCGGTTGCGTATTAGTTGACAATCCCTCCCTTTCGGTATTTGTAAACGGAGTTTTAGGCGGACTTATCGGATTTTTGCTTTTTAACAAAAACCCTGCAAAAGTGTTTATGGGAGATACAGGCTCGTTGTTTTTAGGCGGTGCGGTGGCACTTCTTTCAATAGTCTGTGAAAACCCAATAATTCTTATATTGGTTGGCTTTGTATATTTTGCAGAAACACTGTCCGTAATAATTCAGGTGACATCTTTTAAACTGACAGGTAAAAGAGTGTTTAAAATGACACCTATACACCATCACTTTGAAATGTGCGGCTGGAAGGAAAAAAAGATAGTACTTGTATTTTCCGCAGTAACAGCAGTCCTTGTTGTAATTTCGCTTTTAGGCGTACTATAATTTTAAAAGGAAGATTATTGTGAAAAAAAGACACGTTGATTTATATTTTTTAATAACGGTTTTTGTTCTTCTTGGTTTTGGGCTTATTATGGTTATGTCTGCAAGTTCAGAATGGGCAAGAAACTCAAGTTTTACAAACGGAGACGCCCTTTATTTCTTTAAAAGACAGGCAATATGGGCAGTTATTGCTACATTTGTATTTGCTTTTTTTGCCCTTGTGGATTACCACGTATGGGGCAAATTTTCCAATATAATTCTTGGCGGCGTAGGGCTTTTACTTGTCCTCGTTCTTCTGGTAGGTACAGAGGTTAACGGCGGAAAACGCTGGATAGATTTAGGCTTTATGCAGTTACAGCCGTCAGAATTTGCAAAGGTCGGACTGATAATATGGTTCTCCTGGAATCTGGCAAAAAAAGAAGACCCACTTGCAAAGTTCTGGTCAGGTCTTGTGCCGTACCTTGGAGTACTTTTATTAACCGACGCTTTAATCGTACTTGAAAAACACTTGAGCGCTACAGTTTTAGTGACTCTTGTTTCTGTAGGACTCCTTTTCATAGCCGGTATGAGATGGAAACATCTCATACCATTCGGCATTGCAGGTGTAGCAGGTGCGATAGGTCTTATAGTAGCAGAGCCGTACAGATGGAAACGAATAACTGCATTTTTAGACCCGTTTGCCGACAGACTTGGCAATGGCTATCAGATTATACAGTCCCTTTACGCCATTGCAAGTGGTGGACTTTTCGGTCTGGGTTTAGGTCAGAGCAGACAAAAATTCTCATACATTCCCGAGCCGCACAACGACTTTATTTTTTCTATTATCTGCGAGGAACTCGGGCTTATAGGGGCAATCCTTGTTACTCTTCTTTTCTGTATATTAATATGGAGGGGAGTACGTATTTCCCTTTCAGCCAAAGACAAATTCGGACGTTATCTTGCAATGGGCGTAACAATGCTTATTGCTTTTCAGGTAATTATAAACATTGCAGTTGTAACCTCTTCAATGCCGGTTACAGGTATGCCTCTTCCCTTCTTCAGTTACGGCGGTACTGCTCTTACTGTAATTATGGGTTGTATGGGCCTTGTGCTTAACGTTTCTGCACAGGGTAAAAAATAAAGAAAGGACTAAAAAGTATGCGTGTAATATGTGCAGGAGGCGGAACAGGGGGACACATTAACCCTGCAATCGCTATTGCAAAACACATAGCACAAAAGAATCCCGGAAGCGAATTTTTGTTTGTGGGAACAAAAAACGGAATGGAAAAAACACTTGTTCCAAAAGCAGGATTCCCAATAACTTTTATTGACGTTTACGGATTTAAAAGATCCCTTTCCTTATCAAATTTAAAAACAGTATGTAAAGCATTTACGTCACTTTTAAAATGCAGAAAAATTATAAAGGATTTTAAGCCTGACGTTGTTGTAGGCACAGGGGGATACGTTTCAGGTCCCGTTCTGGCTGCGGCTTCATTTATGAAAATCCCCACAGTTATCTTAGAGCAAAATGTTTTTGCAGGTATGACAAGTAAAATGCTCTCTAAACTGGTTGACACTGTGTGTCTTGGTTTTGAAGAAACAAGGAAATCTTTTCCCGATGCGAAAAAAGTAGTTTTAACAGGCACTCCCATCCGCGATGAACTGTTTTTAACGGACAAAGAAAGTGCAAGAAAAGGGCTTGGAATTGACAGTAAACCCTTTGTCGTGTGCTTTGGCGGAAGTTTAGGTGCAGAAACTATTAACAACGCTATGACTGATTTTATAAACAAACAGGCAAAGGACAATTACAATGTACTTTTTGCAACAGGGGAAAACAGTTACAAATACACAGTAAAAAACATTACAAATACTAAAGAGAACATTAAAGTTGTGCCGTATATTTATAATATGGACCAGGTAATGAATGCCGCAGACCTTTTAATTTGCAGAAGCGGAGCGATTACCACCTGCGAAATTGCGGCTCTTGGAAAACCGTCAGTTTTGATTCCGTCACCAAACGTAACTGACAACCATCAGCACTATAACGCAAAAGCACTGTCCGATAAAGATGCGTCAGTACTCATAACAGAGCAACAGTTAAAAGAAAATCCCGAAATTTTAAACAACACAATAACTTCTCTTTTGAAAGACAAAGAAAAGTTACAAAAAATGAGTGAGAACGCCCTTAAAATCGGCATAAAAGACGGTTGTGAAAGAATTTATAACGAAATAAAAACGGTAGTCAAATAGACTACCGTTTGTTTTTTATATTTATCCCCAACGTGCCGTTAGTTTCGTAATTTACAACCTGCATATAGCAGGTGGGTGCCTCCTGAGTCTTTATGGGTTTCCCAAATAAATTTGGGCGTACACGCAGGACCCAGAGAGTCGGCTCCCTTTCAAAATCTGTTGGTTATAAATTAAAGAAACTAATTCACGTACACCCCAGGGACTGTTATTATTATACCCTAAACTCAGAATATAATCAATACTTGTAACAATTTTTTAACTTACCCTATTTATAAAATCTTCTACAACGCTTTTAAAGTGTATTAAAGACAATCCGCCTCTGTTAAACATCTTTACCAATTTTAATACATATTTTTTGTTACTTGACACGTGTAATATCCCGTCAACTAAATTATCGTCAACATAAGCACATATACCGTAGTCAATTATATCTTTTTCTTCTACCTTTGTTGCGGTTTCGCAAATAGTATATTTTAGCAATTGTCGTACATTCCTCTCTTTTAAGATATAAACATTATATCCCCGCAAAACCGCCATGGTCAACGTAAACCGAACGTCAAATTTCTACACTGTTTTGTCGATTATTGTCGATTTAATATTTCACTTACTCCCTGCCCGTGTTTTCTTATTAACCTTTTAAGGGAAAACAGGCTGTCTCCTTTCTTTATATAATTAATACCCTCTCCGCAGGACAAAGAAGCACTAAACCCCATATCTTTTAAGCATTCAACTGAGGCATTGCTTATTCCTCCAAAGGGATAAGTGTAAGTGGTAGCATTAACTCCTGCCTTTTCCTTAAGCAGACGCTGATTTTTTAAAGTATCCTCCGTAAAAACCTTTTTATAATGTTCTATGCTTTCCCCCTTATTCTTCTTACTACCGTTACGTTTATTGCTTATGGTGTGCATATCAAAAGAATGGTTTTGAATTTCCGCATAACCTGAGTTTTTAAGTTCTTTTATTCTGTCCCAGGTAAGATATGAATAATTTGCATTTTCTTCATTGGTTTCGGAATACCGTTCTGTATAGGAGCCAACAACGGACAATACCATTTTCATATCATACTTTTTTACAAGAGGATACGCGTACACATAATTATTGTAGCAACCGTCGTCAAAGGTGAGAATAATCGGTTTTTCAGGCAATTCCCTGCCGTTTTGTGTAAAATCTATAAGGTCTGCCATAAAAATTGCCGTGTATCCCTTTTCCTTTAAATACATTAAATCCTGTTCAAACTCCGTAGGAGTTATTACAAATTTCCCCGAGCTTGAAGGATCCTTTAATATACTGTGATACATTATTACAGGCACTGCAACCTCCGTATCCTTAGCAAAAACAAAGGCAATTGTCGTAAGCAAAACCGAAAGCACCAATACAAATATAACTATATATTTAAGCCGTAATGTAATAATCATTTTTATTCTCCCTCTACACAAAAAGAAGATTTCCTTACAAGTTCCTTTCCCTCACGTTTTACATAGGACTGGTTAATTGCAAGAAAATTTGTTATGTCATATAAGTCTATCCAAATCTGATTTATTCCGTCTTTCTGGCTTTCGTCAAATATCAACTGTAACCCAAGATGAAGATGGGGCGTGTTAATATTGTTGACGTTTTCTTTTGCGCTGTACCCTGTCATTCCCATATAACCGATAACGTCTCCTGCCGTAATGTGGTCGCCCTCTTTAAAATCTTTTGCGTAAGGGTGGTCTTTTCTTAAATGTGCATAATAGTAATATCTCTTTTTGTCAAAACTCCTAATGCCTAACCGCCAGCCTCCGTACTGATTCCACCCCACCGCTTCAACGTACCCGCTTTCAATTGCAATAACAGGAGTTCCTACTCCATTCATCAAATCGTGACCCAGATGCTTTCGTCTGTAACCGTAACTCCTTGAAACTCCGAAATCGTCAAAGTGAGAATATCCGTAACCTCCGCCAATTGGAGAAAACACTTTTAATCCGTACCTCTTTTCCCCGTCAAGGGTAAACTCTCCTACAAAGCCGTCTAAAACGGCACCGTAAGCTTTGCGGTAATAAGAATAGTATTTCATATCCGAAACTATTTCGTCAAAACTTGTTTCATTGTTGATTTTTGAAGTTAAATCGTAAATGTCCTTATATTTAAATCGGGAAAAATCTCCACCGTATTTTGCTCCCAGATACGCCAGAAGTTCCACCATTGTTACGTGATTTTCATCGCCGTAAGAACTGACGTCGTACTTATACGCATAATCCATAGCGCTTTTTGAAACATCAAAATCCACCCACTTTATGTAATCTTTTTTCTCAGGCTCCGATTTTGGCTGTTCTTGGGGGACTGGCTGACTTTTTTTAAACTCTGCCTCCTCCCTTATCATTTCCTTTCTGTCAATGTGCGGTTTTAATGTAACAAAAACACTAACCAGCACCGCTGTAATTAAAATAATGGCAATATATTTGAATTTCACGGTATAATACATAAAATCACCTATAAAAAAAGTAAATGTGTTTCACACATTTACTTTAATTATATTATTGAATTATATATTTAATGCTTACAATTCTCCAGCAGTTTTTCCAACTGCTCAGTTGTAAAAGAATATGATTTGTCGCAGAAATGACAGTCAACAGTTGTTCCTTTACCGTCGTCAATTATTGACTGCAGGTCTTTTTTACCGATTGAAATAAGTGCACGTTCAACACGTTTTACACTGCAGTCGCATTTATACTTAGGAGTGGTTTCGTTTAAAATACCGAATTTTACATCTCCCATAAGTGCGGAAAACGTCCAATACG
>CALDNB010000233.1 GCA_937914775.1 uncultured Clostridia bacterium | reverse complement strand
ACGGTACTGAAAGACCAGGTGCTGTTTACTTAGCAGCAGTTCTTGCAGGTCACGCACAAAAAGGTCTTCCCGCTTTCGGCATTTACGGTCACGATGTTCAGGACGCTACCGATACATCTATCCCTGACGATGTTAAAGAAAAACTTTTAAGATTTGGTCGTGCGGCGGTGGCAACTGCTACAATGAGAGGTAAGTCATATCTGCAGATTGGCTCAATTTGTATGGGTATTGCAGGGTCTATCATTGACACATCTTTTATTGAAGAATATCTTGGTATGAGAGTAGAATCTGTTGACGAAGTTGAAATTATAAGAAGAATGTCCGAAGGCATTTATGATGAGGCAGAATTCAAAAAAGCCCTTGCATGGGCAAAAGAAAAATGCAACATCGGTTTTGATAAAAACCCCGAGGATATGCAGATTTCAGATAAAGAAAAAGAAGAACAGTTTGAATTTGTTGTTAAAATGGCATGTATCATTAAAGACCTAATGAACGGAAACAACAATCTTCCCGAGGGTTGCGAAGAAGAAATGGTTGGTCATAATGCAATTGCTGCCGGATTCCAGGGACAGCGTCAGTGGACAGACTTCTATCCCAACTGCGACTTCCCTGAGGCTATGCTTAACACTTCTTTTGACTGGAACGGCGCAAGAGAGCCGTATATTCTTGCAACAGAAAATGACGTATTAAACGGTATCGGTATGCTTTTCGGCAAACTGCTTACAAACAGAGCGCAGATGTTTGCTGATGTAAGAACATACTGGAGCGGTGACGCTGTTAAAAAAGCCGCAGGTTACGACATTACAGGTAAAGCAAAAGAGGCAGACGGTTTCATTCATCTTATCAATTCAGGTGCTTGTTGTCTTGATGCCTGTGGTGAAGTTACAGACGATAAAGGCAATGCAGTTATAAAAGAATGGTATGATATAACAGACAAGGATGCCGACACAATCATGGCGGCAACCACCTGGAACATGGCTGACCTTGGTTACTTCAGAGGCGGCGGATATTCTTCAAGATTTTTAACAAGAGCAGAAATGCCTGCTACAATGATAAGACTTAACCTTGTAAAAGGCTTGGGTCCTGTTCTTCAGATTGCTGAGGGCTGGACAATTAACCTGCCTGACGAAGTGTCCGACAAACTTTGGAAGAGAACTGACTATACATGGCCCTGCACATGGTTTGCTCCAAGATGCACAGGGGAGGGCGCATTTAAAACCGCCTATGACGTAATGAATAACTGGGGTGCAAATCACGGCGCAATCAGTTACGGTCACATCGGCGCAGACTTAATTACAATGTGCTCAATGTTAAGAATTCCCGTATGTATGCACAATGTTCCTGAAGAAAAGATTTTCCGTCCTGCCGCTTGGAATGCTTTTGGTATGGATAAAGAGGGTCAGGACTACAGGGCATGTAGTGCTTACGGACCATTATACAGATAATTGGGGATGTAAAAAAAGTCCAGACCACAAAAAGGTAGGACAATTATAACCCCATAACAAAAACAGTTAATAACTTAATAATTTGTTATTATATATGTTGAAAAAGGTCTTTTGACCTTTTTCTTTTTTATACCTTTTTGCTATAAGCAAACTTCACCACTCCACGTACATTTGTACGTGTTCGGGTATCCCCTGCGGGTTCAGTTTGCTCATTCTGCCTCTTTTTTTCCTATCCCCATTTTTTATGTAAAAATCTCCTGCAGATGGTAATTTTCCATATAAACCAAACATTTTTACATTGACAGAAATACCTCTGAAATTATACACTTAAATTGTAATAATAGAAGTAACAGGAGGTAGGAAAATGGCATTTTACAATCTATTTAAATTTGCTCCCGCAGAGTGGCTTCCATTCAGAGAGCAGGAGGTATTAGACAGCGTAGTAAATGAGGATTTTTACGCACGTCAGGGGAAAAAATTCGAAAACCCCGATTTTGAATTAAAGGTAGTTTTTGAAGTTGAAAATTATTATGCAACGGATATTATGCAGCGTATCCGTATGTCTGATGTACGTGACGAAAAACTGGTAATGGTTGTTTCCAGTCCTGAAAATGCAGTTTTTATAAGTGCAACAGAGGCGATTAATAAATACCAGATTAGTTGCCGTAATGTTCATATATTCTTTACTTATGAATATGCAAACGAAAAAGGCGAAGTGGCGCCCTGGCAAAGTCCTTACAGCCGTTCAGGCCACTTTATGAGATATTTCTACAACCGTTTAGAAGAGCATCTTCGTATGCCTATGGAAAATATCCACTTCTGGACAAAGGAAAATATTGATACATATTCTGATGAAATTGCAGCACTTGGCGGTGCAGACGTGGTATATACAGCACTTAGTTGGTCAGGCGGTATCGGAGCAATTGACACCGAATCATTCCCTGCCGACAGTATTGATGAATTGCTGACAATGGGTTCACGTCTTGTAACTCCTATGCCTGAAATGATAGCACACGATTCTTTAAGAGGTATGTTTGGTTGTGCAGGTGATTTGGGTAACGTACCACCCAAAGCAGTTACAATTGGACCTAAAGACCTTATGGCATCAAAAGAGTGGGTTGATTTTGAGTATCTGGCAGCCTGTGGCGGAAGTCCTGCTCACCAGAAATTCCCGTTACGTCTTGCAATGTTTGGTCCTGTTGACCACAAAAATATGGGCTCTATAATGCGTCTTCACAAGGGAACTTGCTATGTGTCACCTGCTGTAGCAGAACCCCCTCAGTCACCACCTGATTTCCCTGATTTAGAAGATAAATTAGCAGAAATCCGTAGGAAAGAACAAGCGTAAGGAGGAAAAAATA
>CALDNB010000232.1 GCA_937914775.1 uncultured Clostridia bacterium | reverse complement strand
AATATGACTCAAAGAAAACTGGTGGTATTACAATTTCTCACCTACGCTTTGGTGACAAACCAATCAGAAGTCCATATTACATCAACCAAGCTGACTTAGTTGCATGTCATAACCAATCTTACATCATCAAAGGATATAAGATGGTTCAAGACGTTAAAAAAGGTGGAACATTCCTTATTAACTGTCAATGGTCTGATGAAGAATTAAGTCAACACTTAAATGCAGAAGCAAAACGTTATATTGCTAACAACAATGTAAAAGTTTACACAGTAGACGCTGTTAAAATTGCTGGCGAAATCGGTCTTGGCAAACGTACATCAACAGTTCTTCAATCTGCATTCTTCAAACTAGCAAATGTTCTTCCAGCAGAAGAAGCAATTAAATATATGAAAGAAAAAGCTGAAGCAAAATTCAGCAAAAAAGGACAAGAAATTGTTGATATGAACTGGAAAGCAATCGATGCAGGTTGTAACGCACTTCATGAAGTTGCAATTCCAGCTGACTGGGCAAATGCAGTTGACAATACTGAAAAAGTAAAACTTGAAGGTGAGATATTAAGAGTTGAAAAGAAACTTTCAAACGAGGGCTTTGTAGCAAAAGCGCCTAAAGCCGTAATTGATGCGGAAAGAGAAAAAGGCGAAAAGTATAAAGAAATGCTTGACAAAGTTTTGGAAGGACTTAAAAACTTACAATGAACGTAAATGACGCAATAAACTTTATTCACTCACTTGAAAGGTTTGGTACAAAGTTGGGCCTTGAAACTACTGCCGAACTGCTGTCACGAATAGGCAATCCACACAAGAAATTAAAATTTATCCACGTGGCGGGAACAAACGGCAAGGGCTCTACTTCTTCCTACATTGCAAATATCCTGATGGCTAAAGGATATAAAACGGGAATGTATATTTCCCCTTTCGTCAATAAATTCAACGAAAGAATTCAGATTAACGGTCAATTTATTTCCGACGAAGAACTTTCAGAGTATGTTGAAATTATAAAAAATGTAATTGACGACACTTGTAACCCTACAGAATTTGAAGTGGTAACTGCAATAGGTATGCTTCATTTTGTGAAGCACAGTTGCGACTATGTTGTGCTGGAAGTTGGCTTAGGGGGACGCTTTGACGCTACAAACGTTATCCCCGTCCCTGAAGTTGCAGTAATTACAAGTATAAGTATAGACCATACCGATTTGCTTGGGGATACCGTTTCAAAAATTGCTTTCGAAAAAGCGGGTATTATAAAAGAAAAGGGAACAGTAGTTACTTATGCGGATAACCCGCGTGATGCCGACATGGTTTTTGAGCAAACGGCAAAAAACAAAAACTGCAGATTAATAAAAGGCGACAAAAGAAAAATCAATGTGGTATCAAAAAGCATTGAGCAAACAACATTCGACTACAAAGGCGAAAGGTATGCAATTTCAATGCTTGGAAGCCATCAGATTTATAACGCCGTAACTGCTATCGAAACTGCAAACGTCCTTGGAATTGAAAAGCCATACATCAAAGAGGGACTTTTAAACACCTCTTTTGGCGGACGACTGGAAGTGATTTCAAAAAAGCCGTTGGTGCTTATTGACGGAGCACATAACTATTCGGGAGTACTTGCATTAAAAGATGCTCTTACACAGTATTTTAGCGGTAAAAAAATCACCTTAGTTATGGGTATGCTAAAAGATAAAGAATACGAAAAATGTATTAAAACTTTAGCGCCGTTAGCAAATCATTTTATTGCAACAGAGCCGCAAAATCCCCGTAAACTTCCTGCAAAGGAACTTTGCACGATTGCAGGTAAATACACAGATAATACCGAGTATTACGAAGACAAAAACGCAGCAATCAAAAAAGCACTTTCTTATAACAACGATGTAACGTGTGTTTGCGGTTCTTTGTACTTAATAGGTAATATTTGTATTGATTAAGTTAACATATTATGTTAAAATAAAACTAATAATAATAAAAAGGAGTTGGGTTTAATGCCATTGGTAACAACAAAGGAAATGTTTAAAAAAGCCTACGAAGGTGGATACGCAGTAGGTGCATTTAATGTAAATAATATGGAAATCATTCAGGGTATTACAGAAGCGGCAAAAGAAAATAACGCTCCCGTAATCCTTCAGGTTTCTGCCGGTGCAAGAAAGTATGCAAACCATACTTATCTTACAAAATTAGTTGAAGCAGCATCAATTGAAACAGGTCTTCCTATTGCTCTTCACTTAGACCACGGTGATTCTTTTGAACTTTGTAAATCATGTATTGACGGTGGTTTCACATCTGTTATGATTGACGGCTCACACCACTCATACGAAGAAAATATCGAACTTACAAAAAGAGTTGTTGAATACGCTCACGAAAGAGGCGTAGTTGTAGAGGGCGAACTTGGCAGACTTGCAGGTATCGAAGATGACGTTAACGTTTCTGACGAAGACGCTTCATACACAAGACCTGAAGAAGTTGTTGACTTTGTTACAAGAACAGGTGTTGACTCACTTGCTATCGCTATCGGCACAAGTCACGGTGCATACAAATTCAAACCGGGTCAGAAACCACAATTAAGATTTGATATTTTGGAAGAAATCGAAAAACAACTTCCAAACTTCCCAATCGTTTTACACGGTGCAAGCAGCGTAAATCAGGAATTTGTTAAAATGATTAACGAATTCGGCGGTGCAATGCCTGACGCAATCGGTATCCCCGAAGAAATGTTAAGACAGGCTGCACGTTCTGCAGTATGTAAAATTAATATTGACTCTGACTTAAGACTTGCAATGACTGGCTCAGTAAGAAAATATATGGCTGAAAACCCGTCACACTTTGACCCACGTCAATACTTGTCAGTTGCAAGAACTGCAATCAAAGACCTTGTATCACATAAAATCACAAACGTTCTTGGTTGCAACGGCAAAGCGTAAAAAATATAATGACTTGTGGAATTATCCACAAGTCATTTTTTATGTATCCTTGAACATCCGCAAGATTTTATCAGTCCGTTTTTTAACGCATCAGCAGTTACAACTGTTTCTGTTCCGCAATCACATAAACATACCCACCTTGGTTTTTTCTTACCTTTAGGCGAAATATAATCTTCCGACCTTTTAATTACAGTAAGTTTTCCAAATTTTAATTTTTCAAGATTTTCTGCTGTTTTCAAGCACCCGCAAGTTTGGGTTTTAGAGTACTTTAATGCACTTCTTGTCACAATTGTTTCATTTCCGCAATCGCACTTGCATATCCATCTTGGTATATGTTTTCCTTTTGGGGATATGTAATCATCTGCCCTTTTAACAACTGTTAAATTACCGTATCTCTCTCCGCTTAAATCAATTATGTCTCTCATTATTTTGTTCCTCTAAAAAAATATGTTATATTTTATGTTATTTATCATAACATATTATTAACATAAATGTCAAGTTATAATATTTATGAGGTGGTCAAAGTGGATGAAAAATTAGTTATTAAGAAGAAAAAACTTAAAGGAGACGATGGTTATAAGACTTTCTCAGTAAGGATAAAAGACGAAACAGTTAACAACCTCAACAAATTATCCGAAAGCACCAATCGTTCACGAAACGAATTAATTAACATTCTGTTAGATTTTGCAATTAACAATTGCGAAATAAGATGAAAGGGGGTCTTGTAAAAGGCCCCTTTTTTATAAATACTTCCTCATATGGTTAAGTGCCGACTTTTCCAAACGTGATACCTGTGCTTGTGAAATGGAGATTTCGTCTGCTACCTCCATCTGGGTTTTGCACTGAAAAAACCTCATATTGATAATCATTTTTTCTCTTTCGTTTAAATGCTTTATTGCTTCTTTTAAAGATATATGCTCTATCCAACTTTCATCAAGATTTTTTTCGTCTTTAACCTGGTCCATTACATATAACGCATCTCCTCCGTCGTGAAAAACAGGCTCGTAAAGTGAAATGGGGTCCTGTATAGCATCAAGTGCCATAACTATATCCTCTTTTGGCATATCAAGTTCTTTTGCAATTTCGGTAATAGTCGGCTCACGCCCCTTTTCGTTTGCAAGTTTTTCTTTTGCGGTAAGGGCTTTGTACGCCGTGTCCCTTAAAGATCGACTTACACGAATAGCGTTGTTATCCCTAAGATAGCGACGAAGTTCCCCTATTATCATAGGTACGGCGTAGGTGGAGAACTGAACATTTAAAGTGGTGTCAAAGTTGTCTATTGCTTTTATAAGACCGATACAGCCGATTTGAAACAAATCGTCAATATTTTCTCCTCTGTTGTTAAACCTGCGAAGTACGCTTAAAACAAGTTTTAAATTACCGTTTATAAATTCTTCCCTTGCCCCTTTGTCTCCCTTTTTAATTCTTTCAAATAATTCCGCTTTTTGTTCACGGGTAAGGGTGGGGAGTTTTGAAGTATTAACACCGCATATTTCAACTTTGTTAATTATTTTTCTCCCCTCCCTCTATCAGTTGGTATAGTTTTTTAAGGGCGTCTTTAAGACCGCCCACTTCATCTATTACGCCCATATCCACTGCTTCTTTTCCAAAAAGAATAGTACCTACATCGTTTGCAATATTTCCTGTTTCAAGCATCAGTTTTAGTATCTTGTCCTCTGTGGTTTTGGAATTTCTTGCTACAAATTTCACTACCGCATCCTGTACTTTCTGGAAATAGTCATAGGTCTGGCTGGAGCCTATAATCGTGCCCGTCATACGGATAGGATGAATAGTCATAGTTGCAGAGGGCACAATAAAGGAATAATTAGAAGAAACTGCCAAAGGAACACCAATACTGTGCCCTCCGCCCAACACTAAAGAAACGGTCGGCTTTGACATAGAGGAAATCATTTCTGCAATAGCAAGACCTGCTTCCACGTCACCGCCCATAGTGTTTAAAAGAATTAAAAGTCCTTCAATTTTGCTGTCCTCTTCAATCATTGCAAGAGTAGGAATAACGTTTTCGTACTTTGTTGTTTTACTGTCTGAGGGGGCAAGACTGTGTCCCTCAACCTGACCTATTATAGTAAGACAATGAATATTGTGTTTGGAATTATTCATTTTAACAGAAACTTCATTTGGTGCACTTTCATTCTGATTTTTTTCGCACATGATTATCACCTCTGAAATTAGTATTGACAAATAAAAAACTTAAATACAAATTTTTGTTAATTATTATTGCAATTATTTAAGGTTTGTTATATAATGGAAGATGTATAAATTTGTGTAATTTGATATACAAAGGAGAGATTAATTTGAAAATATCTAAACAAGATGTTTTATATGTTGCTAATCTTGCGCGTCTTAACGTAACAGATGAAGAAGCAGACAAATTAGCAAACGAAATGGGAAGTATTATTGACTTTGCCGATATGCTTTCAGAGGTTGATACTACAGGTATTGAGCCTACAAATCATGCTATGAAAATGGAAAATGTTTTCCGTGAAGATGTAGTTACAGGCTCATACGACAGAGCGTTAATATTAAAGAATGCACCAAGCCAGGAATCAGGCTGTTACAGCGTTCCGAAAGTTGTGGAATAAGGAGGATATGAAAATGGATTTATATAAAATGACTGCCCACCAACTTTCCGAAATGCTTAAAAACAAAGAAGTGAGCAGTACTGAAATTACAAAATCAGTTGTTGACAGAATTGCCTCTGTTGATGACAAAGTAAAAAGTTATATTACCGTTACTGCAGACAAAGCATTGGAAACTGCAAAAGCAGTTGACGAAAAAATTGCAAAAGGCGAAGAAATTGCACCTTTAGAGGGTATTCCTGCAGGTATTAAAGATAACATCTGCACAGAGGGAATTAATACCACCTGCGCATCAAAAATGCTTGAAAACTTTGTACCCCCTTACGATGCTTTTGTAACTAAAAAACTAAAAGCAATAAACACACCTGTTCTTGGTAAATTAAATATGGACGAGTTTGCTATGGGCTCATCAACAGAGAACTCATACTTCTTTAAAACTGCAAACCCCTATAATTTAAATAAAGTACCTGGCGGTTCATCAGGCGGCTCAGCAGCAGCAGTTGCAGCAAAATTGGCTCTTGTTGCTCTCGGAACTGACACAGGGGGC
>CALDNB010000231.1 GCA_937914775.1 uncultured Clostridia bacterium | reverse complement strand
TCTCTGTATCTTTCGATATCTTTCTTAGCAAGATAATCTAAAAGACCTCTTCTTTTACCAACCATTTTCAAAAGACCTCTTCTTGAGTGATGGTCTTTCTTGTTGATTTTAAGATGTTCGTTTAAGTGATTAATACGTTCTGTTAAAATAGCGATTTGAACTTCAGGAGAACCTGTGTCTGTGTCGTGTCTTTTGTTAGAACTGATAATCTCTTGTTTTAATTCTTTGTCCATCTTTTTCACCTCCACAACGTTTAATTATGCTTAACCCGAGCAATGGTAAATGTGGATTTATTCGCCAAAACTCAGCATTAGCCTTTTTATTGTAACACATTATTTTTGAAATGTAAATACCTTTTTTGAAATTTTTATAACGGCGTCTGTATTGACATTTTTTGTGTAATAATATAAAATAAGGAAGAAAATAGTGGCGATTGGAGTAAATGGTATGAAAAAATGCGATTCCTTATGCTGTACCAAAATTAAAAATTTGTCAGTTGACGGAATACTTGAAGATATAAACATTCATATTCACTGCGGAGAAATAACTGCAGTCATTGGTTGCAATGGTGCAGGTAAAAGTACATTGTTAAAAGCAATAATCGGCGAAGTAAAGCATAAAGGCGAAATTTCTTTTGTAGGCAAAAACGGAAGTACTGTGCCTGTAATAGGTTATGTGCCTCAGACATTGTCTTTTGACGGTGACTGCCCTGCCACTGTATCTGACTTGTTTGACAGTTGCGGTGCAACAAAAAAAGAGGAAATAGAAAGAGCAATAAAGGCTGTAAATGCAGACGGCTTTTTTAACAGAAAACTGTGTAACCTGTCCGGGGGAGAGTTACAAAGAGCATTACTTGCACTTGCATTAATTCCCGTGCCTAATTTATTGCTTTTAGACGAGCCTGTGTCAGGCGTTGACAAAACGGGAACAGAACAGTTCTGGCAGGTATTGGGACAAATAAGAGAAACTTATGACACTACAATAATAATAGTTTCCCATAGTTTGAGTCAGGTTAAAACCAATGCAGACCGCGTAGTTTTGCTGGATAAAAAAATACTTTCTCACGGCACTCCCGGTGAGGTCTTTTCGTCACGGGAATTTGCAGAGGTTTTTGACAATAATATGTAAAAAAAGTATTGACAAGCCGGTTAAAATATGATATATTGAATTGTATCCGTGTAAAAAGGTCTTTTTTTTTGTGCGGAATAAAGTTCGTATTTAATTAAATGGAGGTATATATAATGAGAGTAAAAATTACATTGGCATGTACAGAATGCAAACAGAGAAATTATGATACTATGAAAAACAAGAAAAATGACCCTGATCGTTTGGAAATGAACAAGTATTGTAGATTTTGCAGAAAGCATACTCTTCATAAAGAAACAAAATAATTGATTTTGGTTAGAAAGGGATAGTGAACAATATGCCTGAAAAGAAAAAAACAAACAAAGTAGCAAACTACTTTAAAGAAGTTAAAAGCGAACTTAAAAAAGTGGCTTGGCCTACATTTAAACAGGTTCGTAACAATACAATCATTGTTATAGTGTGTGTTCTTATTGTAGGCGCATTTATCGCATTGCTTGACTTGGGTTTCAGCGCAGGTTTTAAAGCAATTATAGACAGAGAAAACACACCGCAGGTTGAACAACAGGTAGAAACCGGTGATGCAGGTGAAGAAACTCCTGTAGAACAGGGTGAAGCCGATGCAAACTAAAGCAAAATGGTATGTAGTGCATACCTATTCAGGATATGAGAACAAGGTAAAAGCAAACTTGGAAAGAACAATTGCCAACAGAAGCCTTGAAGATTATATTCTTGACATTCAGATTCCGATGGAAGAAGTTGTGGAAATGAAGGACGAGGAGAAACGTGTAGTTACCCGTAAGAAATTTCCAGGCTACATTATAATTAAAATGGTGCTAACCGATGATTCCTGGTATATCGTAAGAAACACAAGAGGTGTAACAGGATTTGTAGGTCCCGGTTCCAAACCCATTGCTTTAACAGAAGAAGAAGTCGAGAATAT
>CALDNB010000230.1 GCA_937914775.1 uncultured Clostridia bacterium | reverse complement strand
GTCCGCCTGAAAGATTAAGTCCGCCGTCACCGATTACTGTGTGCCAACCGTTTGGAAGTTCGTTTACAAATTCGTGAACGTGCGCCATTTCCATAGCCTTTATTACTTCCAGATTACTTGCTTCAGGTCTTGCTATTCTTATATTATCCATAATAGAGCCACGGAACATAAAAGGATTCTGAGGTACAACACCAAATGATTTTCTTACATCGTGAGTCCCATAGTCCTTAATATCCTTGCCGTGGAGATAAACCGTGCCGCCCTGCGGGTCATAAAGTCTGTTAGCAAGTTTTGTAAGAGTACTTTTACCGCTTCCGCTGCTTCCTACAAGACCGATACTTTCACAGTAATTTATTTTGCAACTGAATTTATCAAAAATAGGCTTTTCATCGTAAGCAAAAGTAACATCAGAAAATTCAATACAAGGTAAATTCTTTTTAATTGCACTTGCTTTTTCAATTTCTATATCCCTTTTATGACCGTCTTCAACTTCAGGAGTAGTAGGCTTTGTTTTCATAATGTTCATTATTTTATCAAGACCTGCTTCTGCCTGAGATTTTTGCAAACCGTATGTAAGCCAGGTATTAAGAGTTCCCAAAATCATACCCATTGAATTTATAAAGGCATAAAGAGCACCAACAGAAACTCCTCTGTAAATACAGGAAACTGCGCCGACAAAATATACAATAGCAGTTCCTAAATACATAACGCCCTCGGGCTTAAATGCTTCTAAATTCGAACGAAAAGCAACTTTTATGCCCTCTTTTCTTAAGTTGCCTGCAAACTCTTTAAATTTGCCAATAGTATCTTCTTCAACGGAATAAACCTTGATTGAGTCCATACCATGGAACATATCGGTAACATATTTACTTACAGCCGTTTCTTTTGAAATGAATTCTTTTGACATACGCCTAATCTTTGGTCTTGAATAATAGTTAATGATAACCATTATTACAGAAATACCAAGAAGCAGTAACGTAAGCAGCCAGTCATAAGAAAACAATGCTGTTAAAGAAACAACAAAGGATACTGCCTGATAAGGAACACCAATCATCATCTGATGTAAATATGTTTTTATATTGTTCATAGGAGAGCCCATAATATTGTTATAAAGTTCTCCCGAAGCGGTACTGTCATAAAACTTCATACAAAGATGCTGAACATGTTCGAACAAATCACATTTAAGTTCAAACATAGCACCCTCAAGAGAATTCAAAAGATTATAATGAGCAATAATCCAACTTATAATCCTTCCTGCAGTTGCAACAAGATAAATTATACAAAAGAAAATTACAAGTTGAATTTTCCTGTCATTTAACAGCGAAGTATTTGAAATTGCATCATCAACAATATACTTTATAACAAGAGGTTGAACGGCAACAAAAAATCCTGTAAACATCGAAAAAATTACAGTCAAAACAAGTTGCGACTTGTATTTCTTCATATAACCGAAAATCGTCGGCCAGAATTTGACCTTGTCATTCTTCATAACAACGCCCCCTATTCAAGGACAATTATACAACTTTAAAGTTTATTGTCAAGGGGTTTTTGAAAAAATTTTAAAATAATTTAAAGGCATAAAACACCCATGTAAATTGTATATATTACAATTAAAACCAGTCCCGTAGTTCTTTTGAATTTGCCTGATAATAATGCAGGTATTACCGCAATTAGTGAAACAACGAGACAAACCGGCATATCTATTAAAATACTTTGCCGATTAACAGGCAGACTTCCACCGTAAACCAAAGAGCAAAGTGGTAATATAAGCGTTAAATCAATAATATTTGCGCCTAATATATTACCAACCGACAATGATGATTCTTTTTTTACAATTGCAGTTACTGCAGTTACTAACTCGGGCAAAGATGTACCTATTGCAATAACCGTTACGCCTATTATGCTTTCAGATACACCAAGCATACTTGCTATAACGCTTCCTTTTTTTACAAGCAAATCTGCACCAAAAACAATTCCCAAAGCACCTGCAATAAATTTAATAACGTTTAACAAAACATTCTTTTTTTCAATATATACTTTTGATTTATCATTTACTGCCGCCTTAATATTTTCAAAAATAAATAATGCAAACAAAAACAAAAGAATAAAACTTGAGTAAAAATTAAGTGCACCGCTAATTGATAAACAAATAAGTAATGCACTTGAAATAATCATTATTCCGCCTTTTACAAAAAGGTTTTTTCTGTCAACTTTACAAGGTAAAAATATAATTGAAACTGCTAAAATAAGGGCAATATTGGCAGTAACAGACCCTACGGCATTACCAACTGCCATATCCACCTTGCCGTCTAATGATGCAAATACCGAAACAAGAAGTTCGGGCAAAGTGGTTGCAACACTAACAATAGTTGCACCAATAATAAACTTGGGTATTCCCGATACAGTTGCTATCCAACTTGCAGCGTCAACAAACATATCTCCGCCTTTTACAATAAGTATAATACCAAAAACGAACAAAAGATAAACCAATAAAGTTTCAGACAAAAGAAACATCCTCTCAATTAATTTCTATGAAACTTTTATCGGATTTTGTAAAATTACAGAATCCATCTTTTGTAACCGAAACCAAATCTTCAATTCTTATTCCGTACTCGTTTTCAAAATAAACTCCCGGCTCAACAGAAACAACCATATTTTCTTTTAATGTCAATGTTGATTTAGGCGACAAGTTTGGACTTTCGTGAATTTTAAGTCCCACTCCGTGACCTAAGGAATGAGTAAAATATCCGTTAACATCTTTTGTCTTAAGAACTTCAACCGCAACATTGTGAACGTCACTGCATTTTACTCCTGATTTTATCTTAAACATACTTTCCGTCTGCGCTTTTAACACAAGGTCATATATTTCTTTTTCCTCCTGTGTGGCTTTGCCAAAAAACACAGTTCTTGTCATATCTCCGCAATAACCCTTTACAGTACAGCCGTAATCAAAAAGCACAAACTCGTTAAGTTTAAGTTTTCTTTCTGTGGGATAGGCGTGAGGTAAAGCACATCTTTCGCCGAATGCAACAATAGTGTCAAAAGCAATCCCGTCTGCACCGTTTGTTTTCATAAAATGCTCTATTTCTGCAGCAAGAAACTTTTCAGTAACGCCCTCTTTTATTAATCCAACAACATAAGAAAATGCTTTGTCACCTATTTCCTCTGCCTTTTTTATATACGAGATTTCATCATCTGTTTTGACACTTCTTTTTATTTCCAGATAATGAGATATACCTGTAAATTCGCAGTTTTTATGCACTTCTTTCAGTTTATTATAAAATGAAAAAGTAACAAAATCGTCTTCGATGCCAAGAGTTTCAAAATCAAACTTTTCAAGTTCATAAAATAATCCTTTTTTAAACTCAACAACTGTAAAATCTTTTGCTTGTTGTTTCGCCTGAATTGTGTATCTGCCGTCAACAAAGATATATCTTTTGGAAGGAGTAATCAAAACTGCACCTTCTCCACCTGTAAAGCCTGAAGCATATAGCATATTATAGGGAGAAGTTATTAAAACTCCGTCAAGGTTTAATTCTTTTAAAATATTATTCATTAATAATTTTCTCCATAGCATCTACTGCCATAATATATCCGTATGAGCCAAATCCGCAAATAATACCTTTTGATACACTGCCTGTCAGTAAATTGTGTCTGTATTCCTCACGGGCGTGTACGTTTGAAAGGTGTACTTCTACAACAGGGATTTTTAACATAGATAGACAGTCGTGCAATGCAATACTGTAATGAGAATATGCACCGAAGTTTGCAATTATTCCGTCGTATCTGTCTTTTTCGTATAAAATGCAATCTACAAGTTCGCCCTCGGTGTTTGACTGATAAAAATCAACATCAATTCCCTTTTCTCCGCAATGTTGTTTTATAGACTGTTCTATGTCTTTTAAAGTTTCTGTTCCGTAAATTTCAGGCTCTCTTTGACCTAACATATTAAGATTTACGCCGTTTATAACTAATAATTTCATTTTTCTTCTCCTAACGAATCATAATATTTTTTCATATTTAAGGCATCTGCAGTTTGAGTTCCTGCGGACTCGCATATAATTGTTGGTGTAAGTTTGTAATCATAAAGAACCTTGCCTAAAGGCTCAAATAACCGTCCGTATTCCTGATTTTCAAAAGTAACGTGCCTTTTTTCTCCACCCTTTGTAAATTCAATTTTACTGAAGTGAACGTGAAAGTTCTTTCCTCTGTATTCACCTAATTTTTTAATTATCTTTTTAATAATTGCCTCGTAATCTTCGTAGGTATTAACACCGCCAATTGATCTGGCGTTTAAATGACCGAAATCGATAGTAGGTAGCAGTCTTTCGTCGGTTGCACAAAGTTCCAGAACTTCCTCCAATGTTCCCATCTGATTAATTTTACCCATAGTTTCGGGGCACAATGTTATATGACCAAGACCTGCATTGTCAAGTTCATTAAGAGCCCTTTCCATTGTGGTTTTTGAAATATCCATTGCATAGCGTCTTGTAATGTCTTTTGCCGCCCCCATGTGAACAACTACTCTTTTAGCACCCATATTGTTTGCTGCAACAGCGCTTTGCATAATGTAACCAATTGTTTTATCAATTCTTTCCTGTTCAACACTTGAAATGTTTGTAAAATAAGGAGCGTGAACACTTAAGGTTATACCGTACTTAGCGGCAAGTTCCCCTAACATATTAGCGCTTTCTTCTGAAATTTTAACTCCTCTTCCACATTCGTATTCGTAGGCATTAAGACCGACAGAGTCTAACCACTTAGGAATGTCTAAAGAAGATTTTCCGCCATTTGCATAAAAATCTTCGCAGTTCCCGCCCGGACCGAATTTAATCATTAGTCTTCTTCCTTTCCAAACCAGATTTTATGAGCAAGTAACCCTTGATTTACAAGCATCTTAAGTCCGTTATTTGTAATAACATTGTACTTTGATGCCAACTTTATAAAATCAGTTTCTTTTCTGTTGTAATTAATATCAAATACTTCTGTGCCTTCTTCTATTCCGTCAAGATTGTCAGCTGCAACAACGTTAAGTAATACTGCATTTATAAGTATCTGACAATTGTCTGCACAAAATTCATTTAGCGGCTTAGCATAAACATTATTGTATAAATCTGCAATAGATTGTGCCTTTTCCAAAGTTCTGTTGTAAATTGTAACAGATTTTGCACCAAATTTCACCAGGCTGTGAACTACAGACAAAACAGAGCCTCCTGCACCGATAATTTTCACATCTTTGTCTTTTATATCTTTTATCTGCATACAAAAACCGTCGCCGTCAGTGTTATAGCCATATAGTTTTCCGTCTATTATTTTCACAGTATTTACTGCACCGATTTTTTCAGCGTCAGGATGAATATAATCGAGATATTTTATTATTTCCTGCTTGTACGGAACAGTAATATTAAAACCTAAAAATTCATTCTCTTTAAAGTAAGAAATATAATCGGCAAGATTTTCAGGTGTGGGACAGTACTTTTTATATATAGCATTAATTTTAAATTTCTTGTAGAAAAAGCCGTGGAGTATGGGCGACATACTGTGTGAAACAGGATTTCCGATTACCCCAAGTTTTTTTGGCGTGATTTTTTTTAGTATAAATTTTTCAAAAGTTCTTTTAAGCCTTATAAAAAACTCTTCATCGTTTGTTTTAATAGGTTTTACAAGAACACATTTTATACCTGCAAGTTTTGCTCCCAGAATATCGGTAAAAAGTTGGTCACCAATAAAAACAGTTTCCTCTTTTGTACAGTTGTGGTGCTCCATACATTTTTTATAGCCGTAGGGCAAAGGTTTTCGGCTTAAACTTACAGAATAAAACCCGTGTCCCTCGTTAAAAACGTCAACCCTTTCCGATTTGTTGTTTGACAAAAAACAAATGTCAAAACCCATAGACTGCAACTTTTTAAATAACTCGTTGATTTTTCCTGTGGGTTTTGCAACAGCGTAAGGAACAAGAGTGTTATCAATATCAGTTATAATTAGTTTAACACCGTCTTTTTTTAGTTTATTAAAATTTATATTAAAGAAATTATCTTCAAAATAATGTGGAGTAAAAATATTCATATAAGCACACCTTTCATACCTGTTTATTATATCAAACAAATACTGAAAAGTAAAGTGTTTTATACCGCTCTTATAAACTTGCTGAGCAGTTCCATTGAAAGATAATAGAATACATCAAAAAAACTGTTTGATGAGTTTTTATTTATACCATACCCTGCAACAACATCTATACTGTCTGTCGGTTTTCCGTTTACATAAATTGTGGCAGTTCCAAGTTTTTGCCCGATAATTACAGGTGCTTTTACCGTATCAGGAATATTGTATTTTACTTCGGTTTTGTCATTATTTTTTACCGCACAAGATAGTTCGTTTTTTGCATAACTGGAAACCTTGTCAGACTTTCCGCCCGAAACCGACAAAGACTTTATGTAACTGTTTTGTTTTAAACCCGTATACTTTTTGTAATTATCAAATCCGAAATCAAGCATCATTTTGTGGTCGTTCCAGTCATCAGGAGCATTAAGTGTTACTGCAACTAATTTTAAATCGTCTTTTGTCGCACTTGAAACAAGACAGCGTCCGCATTTTTTTGTGAATCCCGTTTTAACACCATCAGCATTATCGTATAGCGTCAGCATCTTGTTATGATTTGTCAATGTTCTGTTTATACCGTTTTCCAGTCCTTCTATTGTTTTACGTTTAGTATTTACAATGTCGCAAAACACTTCATTTTCCATTGCATAACAGGTAATAATTCCAAGTTCGTAAGCAGTAGTATAATGATTTTCATCATCAAGACCATGTGGGTTAGTAAAAGATGTATCCTTAAGTCCCAGTTCTTTTGCTTTTTTATTCATTAATGCTGCAAACCCCTCAACACTTCCTCCTATATGCTCAGCAATAGCGGTTGCGGCATCGTTTCCCGAGTTAAGCATAAGTCCGTATAGCAAACTGCGAAGTGTAATTTTCTCCCCGGTCTTAAGCCACATTGAAGACCCCTCAACTGTACTTGCTTTGTATGAAACAGTAACAACATCATCAAGATTTCCGTATTCAAGGGCAATTATTGCGGTCATGATTTTAGTAGTACTTGCCATCCCCCGCCTTAAATGAGCATTACTTTCCATAAGCACTCTTTTACTGCTGCAGTCCATAAGAACTGAACTTTGTGCGGATAAAGCATAAACGGATATATTATTAAATAAAATTACCAGAATAATAAATAATACTTTTTTCAAAAGAACACCTCGCAAGTAACAAAAAGTTGATTTAAGGAATAGTATGAACTATGAACATTGGTGTTTCACATGTTAAATTTTGAAAGGGGTAATATTATGTCATGTAATAATAACTGTAACGGCGGATTATTTGGTAACGACTGGATTTGGATTATTATAGCGGTAATTGTAATTGTTTGTCTGTGCAACGATAACGGCTTTAATTTAGGCAACGACTGTTGTAACGACAGATGCGACTGTTGTTAGTAAAATATAAGTTTAACTATAAGTACGCTTATAATCATTGCGGTCAAATCGGCACTAAGTGCCGATTTGACAGTATGCCTTGAATTTGTGATACCAACACTTCCAAGATATACAGCCAATGTATAAAAAGTTGTTTCTGTAGAACCTGCCATAACAGAAGCACATCGTCCTATAAAGGAGTCTGCACCGTATGTTTTTAAAATTTCATCAATTACCGCAAGTGCTCCGCTTCCCGAAATCGGTCTCATAAGGGACAAGGGGACAAGTTCTTTAGGGAACCCCACAAAATTAAGAACAGGTGCCGTAAGATTACAAAGAAAATCAATGAATCCTGATGCTCTTAGCATAGATACAGCAGTAACAAGAGCAACAAGTGAGGGCAAAATTCGTACAGTTGTTTCGATGCCGTCTTTTGCCCCTTTTGTAAAACTGTCAAATATTGATACTTTTTTTAATAATCCGTAAGTAATTATCGAAAAAATAATTAAAGGCATAATTGCAACTGATAAATAATTAAGCACCTTTTCTTACTCCTTTGCATGTAATAACCCCTACCGTAATTGCAACAATACTTACTATCCACACAGGAAATATAATTTCAAATACGTTTGCAGAATTCACACTCTGGCGAAGTGCAAGAACAGTTGACGGTATTAACTGAATTGATGCAGTATTTATTACCACAAACATACAAATTTCGTCACTGGCAACCTTGGACGGATTTAACTTATGAAGTTCTTTTACAGCCTTTATTCCGAGAGGAGTTGCAGCATTTGACATTCCAAGCATATTAGCAGTCATATTCATAACTATAGCATTTATTGCTTCACTGTCAGATTTTAGACGGGGAAACAGTATTTTAGTTAACGGTCTTAATAATACGGCAAAGAATTTAACAAAACCACTATTATTTGCAATCTCCATTATACCTGACCATAGACACATAACACCAAGAAGAGATAATGAGGTATTAACTCCGTCGGACGCTCCTGTCATAATTGCAGATGCCACATTTTGCAAAGTGCCGTTAAAAGCGCCAAATACTATAGAAATAAGCATCATTCCGCCCCAGATATAATTAAGCATCATTTCCCCTCCATTGACATTTATTTAATTGTATGCTATAATAATTTGTAATATGATTTGCAGGGAGGTTTTCCAATGAAAGCAACAGGTATTGTTCGTGAAATTGACGAATTAGGCCGCATAGTTATCCCAAGAGAAATTAGAAAGACATTAGATTTAAACAAAAAAGACCCAATGGAAATATATTTAAACGGTGATATGATTGTCCTTAAAAAGCATGTTCCTTGTTGTATTTTTTGTGGACAAGTTGAAAATGTGATTATGCACAAGGGCAAACTTGTATGCAAAAACTGCATCGACGAAATGGCAAAACAATAACCCCATTTAAAACACCACTTTTTTAAGACGCATAAGACTTAAAGTGGTGTTAAATATTTCACTTGCATATATTACTGCTATGTAACCGTAAAGTCCGTATCGCGGTAACAAAAACAGCAATAATATAACGCTTAAGGCTGAATCTAAAATATTATATTTCATTGAATACAGTTGCTGATTAAGTCCTTTTAGCATACCATCGGCAACAGCATCAACATACATAGTGAGAATAATGGGACAAAGAATAAGCAAAAACTTTCCCGCATCATTATTTTTGTATATCAAACTTGCAATACTTTTATGAAATATAAAGCAAAAGACAAACACCAGCACTGAAAACAAAACAGTTGTTTTCAGTGCTTTTTTTACTATTCTTTTGATTTGAATTTTGTTTCCCCTTGCAACACATTCAGATAATTCGGGCACCAGCATATTAGAACAGGAATAAAGAATATTCATAGGAAATGCAATTATGGGAAATACCATACCATTGATTACACCGTAATCAGACAACGCTTTTTTGTATAACTGACCCGATTTCACCAGTCCTTTTGGTATTATTATCTGCTTAAAAGAATTAAGCCCTGTCCTTAAATAAGTGCTAAGAGCCACAGGAAGCGCAATTTTAAGCATTTTTCCTGTTACATTGTTTTTCGTAATCACTGAGTAATTTCTTTTTTCAAGCAAATATAAAATAAGCATTATTAAAAATTCACATAATTCACCTAAGGCAATACCAATAAATAAAACGCTAATGTTATTTGATTTTAAAAGAGACACAGTTACGATAATTTTAAAAACTAATGCAAACAGTTGAGAAAATGCACTTTTGGACACTTTTCGTACTGCTGTAAAATACCCGTTTAATACTGAAGAAAATGCAATGAAAGGGAGCCCAAAAGACAATATTTTAAGAGGCATAACCGTTCTTTCATCATTTAATACTTTTTCTCCTAAAAAATCACATTTCGAAAACAAAACTACAAAGGCAACAATTCCAAAAAAAGCACTGTATATAAAACATCTTTTTAAAATAAATGAAACAGAAGTGTCTTTATGTACTGCAAGATGTTCTGAAACAAGCCGTGTTACGGTCAAAGAAATACCTGAAGAAGAAAACGTAACCGCCATTGTATAAAGAGAAAGTATTAAATGAAACAGACCTATTCCCTCTGCTCCTATTTTATTAGTTATATAAATATTAAAATTTATTGAAATAAACTGTATAATTAAGGAAACAACCGTAAGCATAAATACATTAACAAAAAACAAGTGAACTTTTTTCAATTTAATTACCCCTTTTTGAAAATATATGCTTGACATTAATGCTTAATGCTAATACAATATTTAAGAGGTGTTAAAAGATGTCAATTATAACAATAAAAAACGAAAAAATCACTGTTGATATTTCAACAACTGCCGCAGAAATGCAAAGTATTAAGGCTAACGGCAAAGAATATTTGTGGAACGGAGACCCGAAATTCTGGGGCAGAAGAGCACCTGCGCTTTTCCCTATTTGCGGTAGTCTTAAAGATGATAAATATATGTATGACGGAAAATTCTATTCTTTAAATCAACACGGTTTTGCAAAATTTTCCGAATTTGCTGTAGTTAATGCTACAGACAGTTGTGCAGAATTTTCACTTTGCGCAAATGAGGAAACTTTAAAGAACTATCCATTTAACTTTGATTTAAGAATTAAATATACTTTAAATGAGCAGTCAATAGAAATCGAATATAATGTGATTAATAACGATAATAAAGATATGTATTTCTCAATCGGTTCACACGAAGGTTATATGTGTGAAGAAGGTTTCTGGGATTACACTTTAGAATTTGAAAAAAATGAAGACCTTATATCTGCCGATGTTGACGGAAGTCTTCTTTGCGAAAGAAAAGTAAATTTAGGCGAAAACGTAAAAGAATTAAAACTTTCAAACGAATTGTTTGATATGGATTCACTTATCTTTTTAAATCTTAACTCAAAATCAGTTAAACTTAAAAACGACAACAAATGCCTGAGAGTTGATTTCAAAGATTTTGAAACATTACTTATATGGACTGTTAAAAACAGTAAATATGTATGTATCGAGCCATGGTGCGGTATTCCTGATTACACTACAAGCGATTATGACTTTACAAAAAAGAAAGGCATAATAAAATTAGCACCAAAGGACAGCACAACAAGAACTCACACTATTACAATAGAAAAATAAAAGAAAGCGGATGATTATTCATCCGCTTTTATATATCCTCTTGTTAAATGAAATTCTTTGCCCTCTTTAATATAATGTTTTATACCTTTGGTAAGTGTAGTGTCGCACTTATAACTGTCAATTTTATCCCTTGTTGCACCTTTGCCAAAAACGAAATTCAAAATACTGTCGTGGGGTTCTTCTTCTACCTTTATAAACATATCACCAAAAGATGTAATTCCGCTGTCAGGTGGTAGTATTTTTTTTAATGTGTCGTCTAAAAGCCACGATTTACAACAAAAGTATTTGTACTTGTGCTCAGGGAAGTATTTCGGAAAAAACTCATTTGCCCAATTTAAAGATGTAATCACTTTATCTTTTGCAAGGGAACCCTCTCTTGGAATATGAACACCTAAAACGGGGTCTTTTTCTTTAATACCAAGTTCTTTTACCTCCCACCAGGTATCGTCCATAGCAAACTGGAGCCGTCCAAGTTTATATAATTTGCCTTTTAAATGAAGGCTTATCCAGTTCATTTCACCAAAACATAAATAACCGTTAAAATCAGTCCACACATCTGTCCATCTTACAATGTCTTTAAGTGTATCAATTAAAATTTCCTCGTTTATTCCTTTTTCATTGTAAAACTTTTCAACTCTGTCACACATGTACAGAACTGCAAGAAGATTTCTTTTGTAATCTTCCGATTTCAAATCATAATTCTCAATTTCGGTATCAGGAGGAATTTCTATTGTATCAAGATAGTTATAAAACTGCCCGTCATATTCACTTTTAAATCCAAGTTTCTTATACCATTTTTCAATAACCTTCTTAGTCATCATAATCACCCTATAATACAATACTCATTACAATATATAAAACAACTAAAAACATTACGTTATAAAAAGTAAATTTCTTTAAGTATGGCAGTGCTTTGTCAGACTGTCTTTTTATGTATTCTCTAAAAGTTATAAGACTTGCCAATGATGCAATTAATGTTCCTGCACCGCCTATATTTACCGCAACCAGAAGTGCAGGGTAATTAGTTGTAAATTTAGAAAGCAAAACCGCACTTGGAACATTGCTTATAACCTGACAGGACAATACCCCGTAAAGTAAAGTGTTCTTGTTTATAAGTTCACCTAAAAACGTATTAACTGCAGGAATTCTCGCCATATTACCTGCAAAAACAAAAAATGCAACAAAAGTCAGTAAAAGCGGATAATCCACCTTTTTAAGTGCAGATTTATCCAAAATAAATATTGAAAGTGCAATAACAACAAGACCTATGTAATAAGGCACAATTCTGAACACAAGAAGTATAGATAATACAAACAAAATGCCATATATTACTGCTCTTTTACCATTTAATTTAACATCTGTTTCTTTAACAAGAAACAAAGGTTTGTTTGGAATTTTAAAACAACACGCCGTAATAAGAATTATAGAAATTATAAAAGGCAAAAACATAATCCTTAAAAATTCGCCGTTTGAAATATGATAATAAGAGTACAAATAAAGGTTTTGCGGATTGCCGAAGGGTGTAAGCATACCTCCCAGATTTGCCGCAATATTTTGCATTATAAATGTAAAATCCATATAGTCGCTGTTGTCAGTTGATTTTAAAACGTAATACCCTAAAGGCAAAAACGTAATAAGTGCCATATCGTTTGCAAGTAACATAGAGCCAATAAAAGTTATGTATATAAGCGCAATTACTGCACTTCTTGCGGTCTTAAAATAAACAACAATTTTTTCGGAAATAATCCTGAAAAACTTAATGTTTTTAAGAGCACAGACACAGGCAAGAGTACAAAAAAGACAAGCCAGTGTTTTAAAATCAAAATAACCTATGTAACTTTTGTCAGGCGGAATTATAAAGCAAGTAATAAGCGCCAGAACAAAAGCGATGCACATAACAAAATTTTTCTTAATAAATGACATAAATAAAAACCCCTCTTATAACCAAATTAATTATAAGGGGAGTTTTCCTCCTTGTCAAGTTATTCTATCATTTTGGATATATCTCTTTTTAATCTTGAAATAATTCTCTTTTCCAGCCTTGAAATGTAGGACTGTGAAATACCAAGAATGTCCGCAACTTCTTTTTGAGTCTTTTCTTCCGTACTGTCCAGACCAAATCGCATTTTCATAATTTCAAGTTCCCTGTCGCTAAGTTTTGACATTGCAATTTTTAACAAATCCCTGTCAACCTCTTCATCAAGTTTTTTATTAACTACATCGTTGTCTGTTCCTAATATGTCAGATAGCAATAGTTCATTCCCGTCCCAATCAGTGTTTAACGGCTCGTCTATTGATATTTCAGTTTTTGACATATTGTTTTTTCTAAGATACATAAGTATTTCGTTTTCTATACAACGGGAAGCGTATGTAGCAAGTTTAATATTCTTGTCTGCATTAAATGTATTAACTGCTTTAATAAGACCTATTGTGCCAATTGAAATCAAATCCTCAATATAAATTCCTGTATTTTCAAATTTTCTTGCAATATAAACTACAAGGCGTAAATTATGTTCAATCAGTTTTGAACGGGCATTATCATCTGTGTTTAAGTTTAATATGGCTTCTTGTTCCTCCTTTTGTGACAGTGGCGGCGGCAATGTGTCGGAGCCACCGATATAGTGAACGTCGCTGGGTGTGCTGCCAAACAACTTTCGAAGAGCAAATAATAACTGAGAAATCATTTTTATACCTCCTGTAAAATTAATGACGGATTAATCAAGCCGTCGCAAGATAATCTAGTTTCACTTATACCTATAACGCAGTTTATTTCTTTTCCGCATAACAATACTTTTTCCGGTTTAAAGCATCTCATAAGTCCGCTCTTTGTACCAACAGAACTAAAAGGAACAAGAAAGAATCTGCAGTTATCAGTTATAAGTCCCTCAATTTTACTTTTGTCTGCAACTATTACCGGCAAGTTAAAATATGGGTCATAAAGACTGTTGCATGTGTCAACCACACCATAAATTTTTGCGACAGAATTATTATATTCTATAACAAGTTCTCTTTTTCCTTTTATTTTTACTAAAGTTTTTTTATAGAAGTCTGAAAAGATATTAAGTATTATGAAACTGAACAAACTGCATATTAAAAGGATACTTAAAAACTTTATTCTATCGTAGTTGTAATTCATAAGTCCAAATACAGTATAAAGGCAACCGCCAAAAGTGAAACTAACAAGCAAAAATATTATTAACGAGTGAAAACTCTTGTTTCTGCCGAATGTTACAAGTACGATGATTATCGGATATATCATTTTTAAAAATAAATAATCTACATAGAGATATAAAAAAGAAAAGGCGGTTGCAACAATGGCACCTGGCAAAATTTTTCTGTTGTTACCTGATATTTTATTAGTTATATATAGTATTATGTAGTTAAAAACGAAGTTGATAATAAAGTATAAGTCAAGGTAAACAGTCACAACAATCACTTCCTTATTCCATTTTAAACTACACAAACTAAAAATGATGTCGAAAAAAGAAAAAGGCTTGTAAAAATTACAAGCCTTTATATAATCCTTTATCAGTAAGTTCCTTAAATGCTTTTACAACAGAGTCTTTATCTTCTTTGTATGTAACACCATACCATCTGCTGTTTGTAGGCAATACAGATACTGAAGTTTTTCCTGTTTTTATAACATCGTCAACCATTAATGGTAAGAAATATTCGCTCTTGGGAACAGTTCCGTTTTCTTTTAAGAATCTGTCAAATCCCTCTTCTAAGAAATCAAATACCTTTGTTGTATATCCCCACATATTCATTGAAACCAATGTATCGTCAGGAAGGTCAAACCATGTTTCACCGTCTTCTGTGTATTTGCAGTCTTTGATTTTTGTTCTTTCAACTATACTTGATAACTTTCCGTCTGCTCCAACTTCACAAACACCTCTTGAAACAGTACCGTTATCTGTAAGAGTATTCTTAAGTTGGAAACCTGCCATACAGAATTCATCAGTTCCTTGTACAAGGAAGTCGTGAAGTAAACCGTAGGCTTCTTTGCCGTAGTAGTCATCAGCGTTGATGACAGCAAAGGGTGCACCGTCGATCTCATCCTTGGCACACAGCACGG
>CALDNB010000229.1 GCA_937914775.1 uncultured Clostridia bacterium | reverse complement strand
CGATCATGTAGGGTTTTCTGAATCCGGTAAAATGCGGCAGGGGTCCCTGGTTGCCGCCCGGTTATACAATATGATACTGTATGATGTTTCGAAAAACAGTTCCAGGTAATGTATATGCGAAAAGCATCTGCAGCAAAGAGAGAAGAATCGGGAATTTATATTTAAATGATTTAAAAATTAAATATTTAGAGCAGTATGTAGGCTATAACTCTGATAAAACCGTTATAGAAATTATAACTGATGCATTTTCCGATGTGGTAGAAGTAGAAAAACAGTTAAGCGAAGTAACAAAGGAAATGGAAATCCACGCCGACGAAAAAACAATACTGCTGCATCACGAATTAAGCGAAAAATATAACGAGTTGGGTGGCTTTATTTATAAAAACAGAATTAAATCAACCCTTACAGGACTTGGTTTTACGGAAAAAGATTTTAACAAAAATTTTTCCGATTTAAGCGGGGGACAAAAAACAAGAGTAATGCTTTGTAAAATATTACTTGGCGGTGCAGACCTGTTACTTTTAGACGAGCCTACAAACCATCTTGATTTAAAAAGCATAACCTGGCTTGAAGAATTTTTGTCTGATTACAAGGGCAGTTTTGTTGTAGTTTCCCACGACAGATACTTCTTAGATAAAGTTACAAACAAGACTGCAGAAATTGATAACGGAAAAATCAATACTTATAACGGCAACTACTCAAAATATGTGGTCCAGAAAGAAGAAAGAGAAAAAACTGTCGAAAGAAGATATAAAAAACAAACAGAAGAAATTGCAAAACTGGAAGGTATAATTAAACAGCAAAAGCAATGGAACAGAGAAAAGAATATAAAGACCGCTGAAAGCAAACAAAAGGCAATAGACAGAATTAAAGAGGATATGGAAATACCACAGTCCGCACAGGAAGCAGTTCATTTTTCCTTTAAAAGGGCTGAAAGTTGCGGAAACGAAATTCTTGTTTGTAAAGACCTGAAAATGGGCTTTGACGGTAAGACGCTCTTTAGTGACGGCAATATGTTTATAAAAAAGCAGGACAGGGTTTTTATAACAGGGGATAACGGTTGCGGTAAAACTACCCTTTTAAAAATTATTAACAGTGAACTGACACCAATAGATGGGGAGTTTAAACTTGGAAGTAACGTAAAAGTCGGGTACTTTGACCAGACCCAGGAGTGCTTAAGTCTTACTAAAACTGCATTTGAGCAGATAAGTGATGACTATCCCTTTATGACAAATACAGAAATAAGAAATGCACTTGCATCGTTTTTGTTTAAAGGTGATGACGTGTTTAAATACATTTCTGATTTAAGCGGTGGCGAAAGGGCAAGGGTGGCACTTTTAAAACTACTTCTTTGCGGTGCCAATTTCCTTATTCTTGACGAGCCTACAAATCATCTGGACATACAGTCCCGAGAGGCATTGGAAAAGGCTCTTCTGGATTATGACGGCACAATTTTAGCAGTATCACATGACAGATACTTTATGGACAAACTGGCTACGAAAATATATAATATATCGGATAAGAAGATAAAAGAATATGCTTTTGGATATAAATATTTTGTAGAACAAATTAATAATACAAACAAACAATTTAGTCAACAAAAAGCGGAAGCGGTTCTTTCTTATAAAGCGAAGAAAAAGGCAGAAGCAGAAAAAAGAAAAATAGAAAATATGATTAACAAAACGGAGCAGCAGATAGCGGAGGTTGAAGAGAAAATAGAGGAGTTAAAGCAACAACTTATGCTTCCTGAGGTTGCTACCGATTATTTAAAAGCAACAGAGATAACAGAAGAAATAGAAAAACAGGAAAACGTTCTTATGGAACTTTATGAAGTCTGGGAACAATACAATTAAAGGAGACGAAAAATATGAAAAAAATTATTTCACTACTACTTTCGGTTGTACTTATGGTTTCTTTATGTACCTTTACTTTGGCGGCAGAAGAGGAAATATCAATTGTGGTAAACGGAGAAAAACTGGTTACTGATGTTCCGCCTGCAAAATATCCTGTTTACAGTGAAAACGGATATTATGTTGGTGACAGAGTTATGGTGCCCATTCGTGCTATAAGTGAAAAACTTAACTGCGACGTTCACTGGGACGATAAAACCCACGGTGTTACTCTTTACAGAAAAAATACTATGTGCATAATGTGGGAGGGTAAGCCGACTGCATTTTATATGGACGGAATTGAACTTACCAAAGGATATACAATGGAAATTCCTCCTGTAATTGTTGACGGAAGAACATTGCTTCCTGTAAGAGCGGTTTCTGAACTTATGGGTGCAAAGGTAGATTGGATTGACGAAACAAAAACTGTAGATATAAAGTATGATTTGGGTGAAATTGAAGACAACAAGGGTACGGCAGAGGATGTTGCAATTTACCAGACACTTCTTTGCGAACAGTACGATATATATGACGGTCTTGTTAAAGGAACTATTGAAACTGTAACTGGTAAAATCGTACTTGAAGACGGTGGTGAAATATGCTTTGAACTTTATCCGCAGATTGCACCTGCTACCTGTGGGAAATTTGTAGTTTGTGCACAGGAAGGTTTTTATAACGGTAAAGTATTCCACCGTGTTATAAAAGATTTTGTAATTCAGGGCGGAAGCAAAACAAAAGATGGTATGTATGAGTCAACAGGCACTATTCACGGTGAGTTTGTTATGAATGGTTATTTTAACCTTATTCCCCACAGACGAGGAACTTTATCTCTTGCCCGTGCAGATGAAAATAACAGCGGTTCACAGCAGTTCTTTATATGTCACAAGGACAGTAAAAATCTGAACGGCAACTATGCAGGATTTGGTAAGGTAACATCAGGAATGGAAATAGTTGATAAAATAGCATCTGTAGCCGTTGATGAAAATGACGAGCCCATAACTCCCATTGTTATAAAACAGGTAATTATAGATTAATGGAGTGGTAGTATGTGGTTAAAAAAACTTTTTACAAAAAAGAAAGATGATGAAGTAGAAGAAATAATACCAGGCCTTGTAAGGGAAAATAATATGATAGAACTTATAGGCAGCGGGGTGACGGTATATGACAACGTATATGTACCTGTAAAAATTAATATTTTCGAAGACAAATGGGTGTTTATATTTAATAAATTTGAGGGCGAAGATTCTACTGATTTTACAGAATATACGTTGGAGGTGCAGGGTACTCCACAGCAGGAGACCATAACAATTACCCTTGACGGTGTGGAATTTGTGTGGGACGATTATGATATGTTTTTCAGGTGGAATCCCTTTGAAGAAGCAGTACCCGAAAGAAAATTCAACGATTATGTGGAGTATTTTTTAAACGGTGAACTTCGGATACAAAAGGATTATGCCGAGCATAACCTGTCACCTGAAGCCCTTGAGTGCGCCTGGTATAAATGCGATGATTATTATTCCTTTAATGTTTATGACGGAATGTACGCACCTGTATTGTTTGAAATGCCGTCATTGTTTGATAAAAAGGAAAGATTTCAGGCATCAAGATTTAAATATTTTCAGGCAGAAGCGGGAAGTGTGGTAAGCGATATACTGTGTGTCCAGAGATACCTTGACAAAAAATATCCTGACAAAACTGTACCGCAACTGTATGGAATATATGAGCAAAACGAAAAACGTGATTTATGGAATGGTTAAAAAGGAGAGAAAGATTATGGAAACTTATTATCTTGGCGCATTACTTGAAGACAAAGAACTTTGCAAGGAGATTATTTCAAAAGGTTTTACTCTTTGCGACAAAAACGACATTTTAGGGGATATTGATTTTGTCAACAACAGTATGAGATTCAATCATATCTCTACTTTCAAAAAACTGTACGAGATTGGCGGAAAAGAACTTTTTGACAATATACTGAAAAGCGGCAAAACCTGTCTTTGCGACAGTCCTGACGCTGCAAAGGTTGGTGTTGTGGAAATAGAGGGTGCAGACGGATTTTATCTTAAATCAAATGTCAGCGCCATTGTTGCATTTATGTCTATACTAAACGCAATTAAACTTATAGATACCGTAAACAGCGAAATTGATACAACTGTTGATTTTTATGCATCAGTAGGTGAAGACGAAACTGAAGAAGAACAAGTGGAATGGGACAGTTTTGGTGATATTACTATTGATGAAGATGATGAGCCCGAATATTACGAAAATAATCTGGTGATAGAAAAAACTGACGAGGGCTACATACTTTGCGATGCAGAAACAGG
>CALDNB010000228.1 GCA_937914775.1 uncultured Clostridia bacterium | reverse complement strand
ATATTATAGTCCACATACGGCGAGGAGCCGTTGAACGCCGCCGCCAGCGCGGGATCGGCCGCGAGAAAATCGGCGTGGAAGTATTTATTCAGTTCCGGCGCTTCTTCGTACAGGCTCTTGGCCGCAGCCTCGCCCAGTCCGGCGATGGCGCTGAAGGGCAGGCGGATCTTGCCGTCCTCCATCTTAAACTGATACCAGTGAGATTTGTACAGATCCACCGGCAGGAATTCCACGCCACGGAGCATTGCCTCATACACTACGTGCAGCAGTTCGGCCGTATCCTGCTCCTTCTGGGTGGACTCCTTCCCCATCTCACGGATGGCGTCCATCACCGATTTCACCTTCGTGATGCCACCCTGCACCGTTTCCGCGTCGAAGTCACCTCCGCGACCGGTCAGATAGGCGGCGTAATACTCCGCGGGATAATGCACCTTATACCACGCCACCCGCAAGGCGGCGATGATATAGGCAGCTGCGTGAGCCTTGGGGAACATGTACTTGATCTTCATACAAGAGTCAATATACCATTCCGGCACATTATGCTCCCGCATAGCGGACAGATGCTCCTCCGTCAATAGCTGAGGAGCCTTTCCTTTGCGCACGATCTCCATAATCTTAAAGGCCATCTTGGGCTCCAGTCCCTTATGCATCAGGTACACCATAATGCTGTCACGGGTACCGATAACGGTGGAGATGGTGCAGGTGCCTGCCTTAATCAGATCCTGTGCATTGCCCAACCACACGTCGGTACCGTGGGACAGACCGGAGATCTGCATCAGGTCCGCAAAGGTGGTGGGCTTACAATCCAGCAGCATCTGGCGGGTGAAGCCGGTGCCCATCTCGGGGATGGATAGCGTACCGGTCTCACAGCCCAACTGCTCCACCGTCAGTCCCAACGCCTCCGGCGAGGTGAACAGGCTGTACACCGCGGGATCCGACATATCCACGTCCTTAATGGATACGCCGGTGTATTCCTCCAAATACTTATAGATGGTCGGTACCACGTGTCCCAGATTATCCAGCTTCAGGATGGTATCATGGATGGAACGGAAATCGAAGTGGGTGGTAATGATACCGGAATCCGTCTTATCAGCAGGATGCTGGACGGGGCAGAAATCCTCGATCTCATACTCATCCGGAACAACCACCATACCGCCGGGGTGCTGACCTGTGGTACGTTTTACACCGCCAACACCGCTAATCAGTCTGTCAATTTCCGCATTGGACGCAACTATTCCTTTTTCGTCCAGGTACTTTTTAACAAAGCCATAAGCAGTTTTGTCTGCCAGAGTGGCTATTGTACCTGCACGGAATACGTGTCCCTCACCAAACAAAACCTCTGTATATTTGTGGGCTTTTGGCTGATAATCACCTGAAAAGTTAAGGTCGATATCAGGCTCTTTGTCCCCTGCAAAACCAAGGAATGTTTCAAAGGGAATGTCGTGCCCGTCTTTGTATAACATTTCACCGCATTTCGGGCACACCTTGTCAGGCATATCAACACCGCAACCGTAAGAGCCGTCAGTTATAAACTCGCTATACTGGCATTTTTTACATACATAATGGGGTGGCAGTGCGTTAACCTCGGTAATGTCACTTAAAAAGGCAACAAATGATGAACCAACAGAACCTCTTGAGCCAACCAGATACCCGTCTTCGTTACTCTTTTTAACAAGTCGCTGGGCGATTAAATACATAACTGAAAAGCCGTAAGATATAATCGAGTGAAGTTCCTTGTCCATTCTTGCACGTACTATTTCGGGAAGTTCCTCACCGTATATTCTTTTTGCCTTTGCCTCGCTCATTTCCTTTATTTCGTCGGGAGCGTTAGGCCATACAGGCGGAAATGTACCGTCAGGAACAGGAAGCATTTTTTCGCACATATCTGCAATTTTATTGGTATTTGTTACAACAATTTCATAGGCCTTTTCAGGAGGCAGATATGAAAACTCGCTTAACATTTCCTCTGTTGTTCTGTAATAAAGAGGTGCCTGACTGTCAGCATCATCATAGCCCTGACCTTTTTGCAGAATTGCTCTGTAAATAGAATCTCTCGGCTCTAAAAAGTGAACGTCGCAGGTTGCAACTACGGGTTTTCCGAAAAACTCTCCAAGGTTTATAATACGTTTGTTTATCTCTATTAATTTTTCCTTGTTTTCAACAATGTTTTTCCTTATCATAAATTCATTGTTGCCAAGGGGCTGAATTTCTAAATAATCATAAAATCTTGCTATTGCCGCAACTTCTTTATTTGACTTACCCTGCTGGATACTTCTGTATAATTCTCCCTGTTCACAGGCAGAGCCAATTATAAGACCGTCACAGTATTTTAAATAAAGTGCCTTTGTAACTCTCGGTCTTTTGTAAAAACTCTCAAGATGGGAAGCAGAAATAATCTTATAAAGATTTTTAAGTCCCGTATAGTTTTTAGCAAAAACAACTGCATGGTGATAGCCTTTCTTTTTAGGGTCTTTTTCTTCATCAAATGCAGTATTGACATCGTCTGTTGTAGTGATTTTCATATCATTAAGACGTCTTGCAAATTCAAGATAAATCTGTGCCGTTGTTTCTGCATCGTTAACTGCTCTGTGATGTCCCTCCAAAGAAATATTAAGTGCCTTTGCCACAAAATCAAGTTTGTGCTTTGGCAAATCGGGCAAAAATCCACGTGCCAATTCTACTGTATCAATATATGTGGGTGCAAAACCCTCTATTCCAAGCCTTTTTGCAGTTTCTTTAACAAAACCGATATCAAAGGAAGCGTTATGTGCAACTAAAACACTGTCTTTGCAAAATTCCAGAAACTGTGGCATAACAGTTTCAATGAACGGTGCATCTTTTACCATATCGTCTGTAATGTTTGTCAGTTCCACAATTTTTGACGGTATGGGCTTTTTAGGGTTAATAAAAGTTGAAAATCTGTCAACTATTTCCCCGTCCTGAATTTTTACTGCACCGATTTCTATTATTTCTTCTGTTTCCTTGTTAAGACCTGTAGTTTCCGTGTCAAATACTACCACGCTTTTTGTAAGGGATTGTCCGTCTGCACAAAAAACAATTGGCTTACCTATGTTTACAAGATATACTTCGCAACCGTATAAAACTTTAATATCCGTCTTTTGTGTGGCATTCATCATAAAGGGAAACGCCTGAACAACGCCGTGGTCTGTAACTGCTATTGCTTTATGTCCGAATCTTTTGCAATTTTTAATAAGTTGGTCTATATTTACAGTTGAATCCATACTGCTCATCTGTGTATGCAAATGAAGTTCAACTCTCTTTTCTTCTGCATTGTCTGTTCTTTCTGTTTTTACTGCCTCGTTTATATCGTAAACAGAAAGCACAATTTCTCTTGAATATTTATCGTAGCCAACATTACCTTTAATTCTTATATATACGCCTTTTTTAAGCCGTTCGCTTACGCTTTCATACACCTGCTGACTGTCTATAAATATTTTACAACTGATGGAATTTGTATAGTCGGTTACAGGGAAAATCACAATGTACTTTTTGTCCCTTGTAATACGTACATCTATTTCTTTAGTAAATATTTCACCTTCAATTACCACGTTGCCTGACAGTTCGTTAATGTCAGCAATAGGCATAATATCGGTGTCCTTTATTTTTCTGCCGTAAATAATTGTACTGTTTTCTTTAACTTTCTGTTTTGCAATTTCCGCCTTTGTCTGCTCTACTTCACGCTGAAAATTTTCAAGTTCTTCTCTGGCGCTTTCCTCTGAAATTCCTGAAGACGTAACTGTTACGTCAACATCAAAAAGGTCTTTTATTTTATTGGCAAGTGCTCCCTTAAAGTCTTTTTCTATAAGTGAGCAGTTAAATTTTATATTAATGTTGTCCCCGTCAAAACTGAACTGTCCGTTTTGCAAGAACATTGCAACGTCGGCGTCTTTTATGTATTTTATAATTTCGGGCATCAACTCTTTACTGTAACACTCACTACTAAAAACTGGAGCAATTTCTACAGCGTTTAAGTTGTAACTGTCTTTTATTTTTTGACAGATTTCAGTTAACGTGTCACTTTTTATAAACTGATTAAATTTAGCATTAACATAAATTTCACGCAAATCTTTATATAATTTTGTATTGGTTATCTCACCGTCAAATTTCACATTTCCCCAGATTTCGGGAAAAAGTTCTGATAAGTGTAGCAATTATATCTCTCCTATTTCTCTTAGTAATTCGTCAACAATATTTTCTTCCGCTATTTTTCGCACAGTTTCGCCTTTTTTAAACAAAACCGCACAGCCGTCGCCACCTGCAATACCAATGTCCGCGTCCTTTGCTTCACCGGGACCGTTTACCACGCATCCCATTACTGCAACAGTTATGTTTTTATCCACATTGTAAAGTGCATCCTGCACCTTGTTTGCTATTTCCACAAGATTTATTTTACATCTTCCGCAAGAGGGACAGGATACAAAATTAACTCCCTCTTTTCTTATGCCTAAAGCCTTAAGCAGTGCTATACCTGCTTTTGGCTCTTCTACAGGGTCTGCAGTTAACGACACCCTGATTGTATCTCCTATCCCATCAAGCAACAAAGCACCTATACCTGCGGAGGACTTAATAAGACCGCCGTAAGCCGTTCCCGCCTCTGTTACTCCCACGTGCAAAGGATAATTTGTAGTTTCGCTTATCATTCTGTAAGCCTGTACGGTTTTCTCTACATCTGACGCCTTTAATGACAAAGCAATATCGTCAAAATCGTATTTGTTAAGAAGTCTTACGTGCTCCATAGCACTTACAACCATTGCTTTTGCAGTGCGTCCGTACTTCTTTTCTGTTTCTTTCTCAATAGAGCCAAGGTTTACGCCTATTCTTATCGGAATTTTATATTGTCTGCACTTGTCAGCCACTTCTTTTACTTTGTTTTCGTCGCCAATATTTCCCGGGTTAATCCGTATTTTTGCCGCACCGTTTTCAGCGCACATAAGGGCTAATCTGTAATCAAAATGTATATCTGCAACAACGGGTATAGGTGAGGAAGAGCATATTTTTGAAAAAGCCGCAGCCGCTTTTTCATCTGGAACTGCAAGGCGTACAATATCGCACCCTGCATTGTAAAGCCCCTTTATCTGCTCTATTACTTGGGCGGCATTTCTTGTGTCAACATTACACATACTCTGAACAGTAATTCTGTTACCGCCGCCGATTTTAACTCCGCCCACATCTATAACCTTTGTTATTTTCCTATCCATAACTAACTCCTAAATATTCTTATGCTATCGTTTGATGCTATTCGCCTTCAACTATCAGCTCATTTTCTTCCCGAAGAAATACACATCTCCAGACTTGTTATAGGCGAATCAGAACACGAAA
>CALDNB010000227.1 GCA_937914775.1 uncultured Clostridia bacterium | reverse complement strand
CCTGTCTCGTCCGTAGTAAGATTGAAAGCGTTTGCTACGTCACCGTTCATTGTAAGGTAGTACATAATGAGGTTGTCCTTCGCTGTGGAGACTACTGTACCCTTTGTTACCTGTGAGTTAAGGATAACTGTTCCAAGTCCAAGGAAGTCCTCAATATAAGTCATACCAAACGCTGTCTGTGTAGTGATTGTTGCTGTAGCAAGATAGTCTGCAATATCCAGAGGATTTACAAAGTGTACAGGAGAGATAGCATCATCCTCAAAAAGAACCTGTAACTGACCCCAAGTCTGTGCAAGTACAGCCTGTAAAGTCGTGCCTGTAACAGATGTTGAGCCTGCGATTGTTCCGTTAAGGAATCCAAACAGATTTGTTCTAATGCTCTTCTGGATGTCGTTTACCATCTTTCTGTCTGTATCTGTAACCGCTTCTGTATAGCCAGACTTTTTGATAGCCTCTGCTGTGGTAGCCTTTCTCCACTTACTCAGTCCTAACTCGCCAAAAGGCACTTTATTTCTCTGGTACTGTGAAAGTGGAATAATCTCACCTTCTGGAACATTTCCGCTCTGTAATGTTCCTGTAGTGGTGTAGTAATACATTGTTGTGCCTTCCTGCATAGGAATCTTTCTTGTGACTCCAAGAGCCTCAATAAGTTTCGGCAGGAAGTTGTGGGTAAACTGAAGAACAAAGTCAACCTCTCTGACCTTGTTCATCTGTGCCATTTTAATTACATTGGTTTCTGCTGTGGTTACTACATTAGCCATTATGTGTGTCTCCTTTAAAATCCAAATTCTTCGTGATTTTCCGCTATCGCTTTTTGTCTCTCAATAGGGTCTTTGATAGCGTAAATCTGCTCTTTTGTAAGTTTCGTGCCACTTCCTTCTGGCGGTGTTTTTGTGGACTCGCCTTCCTGTTTAGTCTTAACAATGAAGTCTGCCCACTCTTCTTTAATGCTGTCCGTTACTTTGTCAGCATCCTTTATGTTTTCTCCGTCAAGTTCAAAATCATCAAGTTTAGTCACAGCAAGAATCTTATCTATCAGTTTCTCGCTTACTCCAGCCTTGCTTAAAAGAGTCTTATAAGCGGTTGACTTTTTCGCTTCTGTCTGCTGTGCTTCGATGTCTTTCTTATAATCCGCAAACTCCTGTTTTACCGCTTCATACTTGACCTTATAAGAATCATCTTTGCTTGAATCTTTCTTAAGTGCATCAAGTTCTGCTTTTACCGTTTCATAGGATTCTGCGTTTGACTTGTACTTATTGACTTCTTCCTTTAAGCCATCTACTGTTTCACTATGTGCTGTAATGATTTCATCGATTTTGTCTGCTTCAATTCCCAGAGCAGATAAAAACTTTCTTGTAAGAGCCATTGTTCCTCCTTTTCTTCGTAGGCGTTTCTTCGCCATTCGGTCATAAGTATTATATCAATATATTTTTTATTTGTAAAGCGGTTTTAAGGCGATAAAATGCCGTTTTGAGCGGGTTTTATCCTCTTTTAAGGTATTCGGTTATTATGTCTTTGTAATGCCCTAAATTCGCCCTTAACGGTGCCATTAGGAAGTCTCTTGCTTTCATAGTAGAAGTTCCAAATTGCACATACTTTGCATACTCTACGTTAGTTCCTATGTAAACTGCTGGTACTTTATCATTAGGTGCTTTTCCTTTATAACTTCCGCTCTTGTCTCCGCTATCCGCTCTATATTTGCTTTGATGTACTCCCTCTCCGCTAACAGCAAAAGTAATAGAGTTCCTTAACAATCCTGTATCTACAGGCACGTTTCCTTTCTTTACGTCTGTTTCCGCTTGCATACCAACAGCAGTTAAGGCAACTTTTACTCTATCTTCCAGTTCGTCAAGAAGCAACATTCTATTATCGTTTTCTATCCTCATAATGGGTCTCCTATAACGTATCCCATAGTGCAACGGCAGTTATAGACCTCTGCTGGGTCTCCTAATGAATCACCAGGATATTCCAGACCGTTAGAGAACGTCTTGTCCATTTCAACAACTTCGCCATCAATGTCAAGGTGGCTATCTCTTGTCCTGCCATCGTGAGTGGCTATCCATTCCTTCTTGACATTGATTCCCATAGCAACGGCTTCTTTGCCTGTTTCCAACTTGCCCATATTATGAGAGCCTGTCATCATCGTTCTGGCGTTACGGATAGCGGATGTTCTGTTCATACCAACTACATTCTGTAAACGCTTTGCTAATTTAGGGACAGATTCTCCTTTTAAGGCACTCTGCATCAAGGATGATTGAATACGCTTCTCATTCCATTTTCTGTCTTTTGGAATGTCCACCTTTGACTTCGGCAGAAACTTCTTATTGCCGTCCATTATCTGTTCAATCTGTTTCTTATCAATTACCTCAAAGTTAAACAGACCTTCCATTTCTTTTGAAGCCTCAAGGCATCCGTAAAAGAACACATCCGATACATCGTTATTCACAAGTTTAGAAGCGGTCACGTTTGCTTCGGTAATATCCTTTGATATTTCCTTTGACATCTTGGTACACCACTTTTGAGTTGAGATTTGCTGTTTGTACCAATTTTTATAGTCTTTTTCACTCATTTGACCGCTTTTTACCTTGC
>CALDNB010000226.1 GCA_937914775.1 uncultured Clostridia bacterium | reverse complement strand
AATACCGGCGCCTCCGCTGCAGTCACTTCCTGCAATGGTCAATGCTGTTTTCATTTTAATTACCCCTTTCTTATTTCAGCATCGTTTTATATAGCGATAAAGAGTGGTGCCCCCAATTTACCGCAATATTTTTATATATTTTCTAAAATATTGTCATTAAAGTCTTTGATGTAATAATTTGCACATTCTTTAAGTTGTTGTCTGTCCCCGATATTGGACAAATCCTCTACTGCTACAGTTACAAAACCCGCATCTTTTGCTGTTTTTATTCCGTACAGTACGTCCTCAAAAACCAATGTTTCAGAAGGTTTTGTTCCAAGGGTCTGTGCGGCTTTTAAATATATAAGCGGCTCATACTTGCTTGTCTTATACTGAGAACAGGTTAAAATAACGGAAAAATAATGGTACACATTAAGTCTTTTTAAGGCTGACACAAGAAGTTCTTTGTCTCCCGACGTTGCAATTCCCATTACAACACCTTCAGACTTCATTTTTTCAAGAAAAGAGCGAACTCCTTCTTTTAACAAAACCTCTTTCTTATAAAAATCAGTCAACAGGCTTAATATATCATTTATGATTTTCTCAGTTGAATCCTTAATGGAATATTTATTTTTAAGATAGGTACTGCTTTGCTCTAATGTCATGGGATAAAGAATTTTCCCGAGACCTTGTTCTGCCTTTACATTTCTGTCTGCAAGGTATCTTTCGCCAAGTTCCTCCCATATATACATTGAATCAAGGAGAGTACCGTCTGCATCAAAAATAATTCCTTTTATCACTTTGTTACCACCTTTTTTGTCAGTTCCTTTAAATCTTTTGTTGCAGATTTTATATCGTCTGCCCCAAAGATTGCACTGATTACCGCTATTCCTGAAATTCCGCTGTCCTTAAGTTGTGATACATTGCTCATACTAATTCCGCCTATTGCAACTACGGGAATACTTACTGCATCGCATATTGCCTTTAAAGTTTCAAAATCCACATCCTCTGCATCTGCTTTTGAGCCTGTGGGGAATACTGCTCCCACACCAAGATAATCTGCTCCCTCTTTTTCTGCAAGAATGGCTTGTTCTACAGTCTGTGCCGATACGCCAAGTATCTTGTCCTCTCCAAGAATTGCACGTACGTTTCCTGCTTTCATATCACTTTGTCCCACGTGAACGCCGTCTGCATTTATCTTTTTTGCAATTTCCACGTTGTCGTTGATAACAAAAGGAATATTGTACTTTTTACACAGTTTTTGTATTTCCAGCCCTTCGCTCATAAAACTTTCTTCGTCAAGATTTTTCTCACGAAGTTGAACAAAGGTTACTCCGCCCTTTATTGCCTCTTCAACTTGTTGGTAAAGGGTTTTGCCCTTTAGCCACCCTCTGTCAGTCACCGCATATAAAAGTAATGATTTTCTATCTGACTTCATATTTTGCTCCTTTGTTAAGGGTGTCCCCATCCATATTGTATATTGCATCTATTATGTGATTGCGAAGGGTTGAATTTCCCTCGTTTTCTTTCATATTTGATACTCCAATCTCACCTGCAAGTCCCATAAGACATACAGACGCCGCAACCCCATCAGTAATATTTTCGGGATTTGCAACTGCGTATGCCGCAACCAGTCCCGAAAGCATACAGCCTGTTCCTGTAATACGGCTCATAAGGGGCGAACCGTTTCTTATTACATAGCATTTTTTACTGTCTGCTACCAAATCTATTGCACCTGTTATGGCAATAACGGCGCCTGATTTTTGTGAAAACCCTTTTGCAAATTCCACCATTGAACTTAGGTTTTGTTCTGTTACGGTATCTGCAGCATCGGCATCCACGCCTTTTGTTGTACCGCTTCCAAGGGCAAGAGTTTTAATTTCCGATATGTTTCCTCTTATAACGTCGGGTCTTATTTCCTCCATAATTTTTACTGCAGTTTCTGTTCTTAATTTACTTGCACCTGCACCTACAGGGTCAAGAACTACAATGTGTCCCAGTTCTTTTGCTTTTTTACCCGAGATAAACATTGCCTCTATACTTCTTTTGTTAAGTGTTCCGATATTGATATTAAGCCCTCCGCAGATAGATGTGATGTCACATACATCGTCTGGCTCATCTGACATAATGGGGCTTCCCCCTGATGCAAGTAGTGCATTTGCAACATCGTTAACTGTAACATAGTTTGTGATGTTGTGAATAAGGGGTGTTTTTTCTTTTACGTTTTCAAGACATTTTCCTAACATATTTTCCCTCTTTCTCCCAATTGTTCCGGGGTTAGTTTTTAAAATAAAAAGAGGATACCGATTTGGTATCCTCCAACAATTATTATACTTATAATTCCCGAAAAATCAGGGCATCCCTACGTTGGCATTATCCAAATCAGGTTCTCGGTCGAAGGTTATACCTTCCTCTCAGCCTGTAACACAAACTCCCGTTCTCTATTCATTTTTACATATTATACCACATTTTTTTCCACATTTCAATAGATTATTTATTATTTTCAATAAATCTTTGAAGTATTGCTGCAATTTCTGCTCTTGTGGCATTGTCTTTTGGGTTAAGTGTTGTAGTTGTCTTGCCTTTTAAAAGACCTGTACCAACTGCCCAGTTCATAGCGGAAACTGCATATTCTGAAATTTCATCAGCATCTGCAAAGTGAAGATTTTCTTCCATTGTCACAGTTTCCATACCATTATACTGTGCATATCTGTATATAATAGTTGCAATCTGTTCACGTGTGATGTTGCTATTCGGTGCAAACTCAATTTCTGTTATACCGTTCACAATGCCGTTTTGTTTAGCCCACAAAACTGCATCTGCATAATATGCACTCATATCAACATCGGAACACTTAACAAAAGAAGTATAGAAGCAATGTTTATCTCAGGCAAAAAAGCAAAGGAACTGGGGCACATCTGCGACCCTGATTTTACCAGCAGTGAAATATCGCACTCTGAAATAGAAAAAGAGGAATTTGCAAACGACTTTTCCTATTATATTAAAAACCCCGGCGTTATGTTTAAATTCCGTATTTTTATAATAAAAAAATGGAAATTATTAGTTGGAGTTTCCTCGTTAATCTGTTTTATCGCAGTACTATGCCTTTTGATTAACTCTCCGAGCATACAAACCTCAAATTCTGACAAAACCTGTTATGTAACGTCAGGGGGAAAGAAGTATCACGAACAAGCCTGTATTATTATCAAATACAGAAACAATTTAACAGAGTATTCAATAGCGGAAGCCGTTAAGGCAGGATACGAGCCGTGCCTGGTCTGTCTCCCTGAAGAATAAAAAACCCTCTCGTCACGAGAGGGTTTTATTTGTTATTTACAGTTTATTTATGTCTGCCTCGGTAATCAATTTGAAACCTGCATCTGTAAGCGCTGTTTCGGCGTGGTTATTATCCTCAACTCTTAATACAACGTAGGCGTGTTTTTCTGTACGTGCCATAAAAGCGTAAAGGTATTCAACATTTATATCTGCTTTATCAAGTACGTCAAGTGCGGCGGTAAGTTTACCGGGCTGGTCGCCTATTTTAACGCCTACAACATCAACAACCTTAATAAGATAGCCCTGTTCTCCAAGGACTTTTTCTGCAGTTGTTTCATCATTTACAATAAGGCGTAAAATACCAAAATCTTCCGTTTCCGCAATAGAAAGAGCCCTTAAATTAATACTGTTTTTTGCAAGGATATCTGTAACTGCAACCATAGCGCCTTTCTGGTTTGGTACAAAAACCGTTAACTGTTTAATAGCCATTATAAAATCCCCTTTCTTATATTAACTTACGTTTATCAATAACACGTACCGCTTTACCCTCGCTTCTTACAATGGTCTTTGGAGCAACAAGTTTAACAGTGGGGTTAATTCCAAGCATTGTCTTCATTGCGTTGGCAAGAGATTTTTCCATTTTAAGTACGTCGCTTACTTTATCTGTAAACTGTTCAGGTGACATTTCAACATTTACCTCGAAGGTGTCTGTGTTATTTGCTCTGTCAACAACAATCTGGTAGTTAGGCTGATAGCCTTCGTTTAAAAGAACAGTTTCAATCTGGCTTGGGAATACATTAACACCCCTTATTATAAGCATATCGTCAGTTCTTCCCATTGGTTTAGCCATTTTTATAAGTGTTCTTCCGCATGAGCATTTTTCTCTTGTAAGTACACAGATATCTCTTGTTCTGTAACGAAGAAGCGGGAATGCTTCTTTATCAAGAGCAGTAAATACAAGTTCTCCTTTTTCCCCTTCGGGAAGAACTTCGCCTGTGTCGGGGTCAATAATTTCTGCCAAGAAATGG
>CALDNB010000225.1 GCA_937914775.1 uncultured Clostridia bacterium | reverse complement strand
TGGTATCGTAATACACGATATAGTCGGAATACATATTGCTGTCGATGAGCAGGTAGTCCTCCCGGAAGGAGTAGGTGATGTCTCCATAGAACAGCACAACCAGAATGAAAACTGTAAATGCTATCAGGAAAATTCCGGAACCTTTCAGAATCTTTTTATCCGTGGCAGAATAGCCGGTGGACTGGACTTTCCCTTCCGCTTTTTCCTTTTTATAAAAACGGTAGGAATATACGATGGGAAGCACACAGAGCCCAACCATAAAAACGATCATGCCGCTGACCGCCCACCCATGGGGCAGCAGACCGCACAGCATTACCAGAATACCACCAATCACCCAGACTTTACCGGCAAACCGGTGGGTGGCGTTCCAGTTTGCTTCGCTGCTGTAAGCCCAGGGGACTTTGATGCCCATGGTGGAATTCATCCGGGTCTTGGGCATGTAATTGCCCATAATCGCGAACAGCAGACCCATGGGAACCATGGTCCAGGCTACTGGAGAGAATTCCACATCCAGCGCAAAGGCATACAGTCCCAGCAAACTGAGATTGCTGATGATGGGCATGATCCAAAGTACCAGGCGGAACATTTTTTGGTTGCGTCCCTGATTTCCTTTGTCCCGGGCGGTAAAGAAGATGCACAGCCACTGGACAGCCAGCATAATCAGAGGCAAACCCAATACGGCAAAACAGGGACTGGCATAGCCGTCCGCTTCTCCGGTGATGCCCCAATGAATTGCCATGGTTTCCGGGAACCGGTTCCACAGCAGCAGACCCACGGGAATGGGCAGCAGAGTCAGCAGGGAGGTCAGAATGATCGTTTTTTTATGTTGTTTCAGCATGGCTCATTCTCCTTTCAGATCCGTGATCCAGAGCATGATCTCCTCCAGCACGGAGGCGTTCAGCGTATAGAATATGTACTTACCTTCCCGGGTGTCCTCAATGAGATCTGCTTCTTTCAGAACGGATAAGTGCCGGGAAATGGCGGCGGCGGTGATGTCAAAATGCTCGCAGATCTCACCGGCGGATTTGGTTCCGCTTTTTAAAAGATTCAGAATCTCCCGCCGGGTGGGATCCGCCAGAGCTTTCAGTGTTTGCTGTAAACCCATGGAAATCACTCCTAGAATTAACATTTAACTTAATTGTTAAATATAGAGTATCACAATCAACGTTGCTTGTCAAGGGATATTTTACAAAACGGTTAAATGGTTTTTGGAAAAAGACGGTATTAGCGCAAGAATTATGTCTGATAATTTTGTAATTGTACCTGCACCGATTGTAATTACTATGTCGTCTTTCTGTACATTGGCTTTCAAATAATTTGCAATGTCTTCAAATTCTTCAATATATAGTGCACCGTTAATTTTGTCTGCCAGGTCTTTTCCTGATATACCTACTGTATTTCTTTCACGTGCTGCATAAATCTTGTTTATTATTACATTGTCACCTTTTGAAAGAACTTTTGCAAAGTCCCCAAGAAGTGCTGATGTTCTTGTGTAAGTGTGGGGTTGGAAAATACACCACATTTTACCTAGTGTGATTTTTCTTGCAGCAGAAATTGTAGTTGCAATTTCTTTTGGGTGATGAGCATAATCGTCATATACGGGTGCATCATTTAAGTAACCCTTATGCTCAAATCTTCGCTTTGCACCGGCAAATTCGCTAAGTCCCTTAGATATTACGTTTTTATCTATCCCAAAGTAATGAGCACAGGCAAAGACTGAAAGTGCGTTATAGATATTATGAATACCGGGAACGTTTAAAGTTACTTTTGTTACAAATTCCTTATTATTATATACGTCAAATTCACCGCAACCAAAGTCATTATAAGTGATATTTTTAGGCTTCCATTGACCTTTTTTGCCGTATTTGATAATTTTACATTTAACACCTTTTAGGCATTTCATGGTGTTTTTGTCGTCGGCATTTACTACAGCAAAACCGTCATCAGGAATTAGTTTCAAAAACTTGTTAAAAGACTGTCTTATTTGTTTTATCCCTTTGAAATAATCAAGGTGGTCTTTGTCAACATTTGTAATTATTGCGCCCTTGGGATTAAACTTTAAGAAACTGTCAACGTATTCGCAACCTTCAAAAATAAGATGGTTTTTACTGCCTATTTTATAATTAGAGCCGATTTGCGGAAATTCGCCGCCCACCAATATTGTAGGGTCTAACTGCGCTTTTAAAAATACAGTTGAAAGCATAGAAGTAGTAGTAGTTTTCCCGTGTGTACCGCTAACTGAAATGGGACATTTATAACTAAGCATCAGTTTGCCTAAAAAGTCGGCACGTTCCATTGTTTCAATACCTTTTTCCTGAGCACATACAAGTTCGGGATTGTCGTTTGAAATTGCCGCAGTATATACAACTAAAGACGGATTTTCAATATTGTCCGCACTATGACCTATTGTGATTTTTGCACCGCACTTTTCTAAATTATCAGTTATATCCGTTTTTGTTGCATCAGAGCCTGATACAGTCACACCGTTATTTAATAGAATATGGGCAAGTGCACTCATACTTACACCGCCTATTCCAATAAAATGCACTGTTTTATGTAGCATAATATCTGCCAATTATAACATCTCCTTAATGTATTTAGTAACCTCGTCGTAATTTGGTATTGATTTACTTGCGCCATGTCTGCTTACGGTAATGGAAGAGGCATAGGTTGCAAAATCAACTGCTTCATTTATATTTTTGCCCTGAGCCAGAGAATTTATTACTGCGGCAACAAATGTGTCCCCTGCGGCAGTCGTATCAACTACTTTTGATTTCACAACATCTCTTGTTTTGATAATTTCACGGTCGTTATATACTGAGCCTTTGCTTCCAAGTGTAACGATAACAGTTTTAACACCCATATTAACTATTTCGTTTATTGCTTCTTTATAATCAGTAACTTCTTTGCCAAGCATTGATGAACACTCAGTTTCATTAGGGGTGATTATGTCTGTGTATTTTAAAAGTTCATCGGGGAAGTCACACATAGGAGCAGGGTTTATTATTACAGTTTTTCCAAGGGATTTTGCAAGTTTAGCACCATATAATACAGTATCTACAGGAATTTCAAACTGAAAAAGGCAGTAGTCCGCCCACTTAAACAGTTCTGTATTGCTGTCAATAAGGTCTTTGGTTACCAGATTGTTTGCACCGCTGTCAAGAATTATAGAATTATCACCATTAGAAACTGTTATTACCGCTACGCCTGTATTACAGTCGCACTTTTTAACTGCTGAAACATCAACTCCGTAAGATTTGCAGTGGTTAAGTAACATTTCGCCGTTTGCATCATTTCCAACGCAACCTAACATCTTAACATTTCCGCCTAATTTAGATACGGCAATTGCCTGGTTTGCACCCTTACCCCCACAGTTTATCTCAAACTTCTCACCCTTTATTGTTTCGCCGAGTTTTGGTACTTTGTTTGTATATATAACTAAGTCGGCATTAAGACTGCCTACAACCAATACATTTTTCATATTACCACCTCAAGTAGAAGAACTGCCAGTACCGAAGCAACAGCAACAGTTAAAAGGCTTCTTTTTTTATACGAAAGAACCAAAGCAACAACACAGCCCAATGTACCTGCAACTATGTTACCTGTAGAATAGAATATTGCAGGAAAAATCATTGCTGACAGCACCCCATAAGGCATATATACAAGAATCGACTTTACAAAAGCATTTTTAATTTTTGACTTAATAACTGCAATAGGTAACATTCTCGGTACGTAAGTTGCCAACGTCATAGTTATTATTGCAATAATAAGATAACTTTTATTCATCGTCTGCCTCCCTTACAGGATACTTAATTGCAGAAATTACCGATGCAGTCAGTCCGCAAATAATAATTACCCATCCTGAGGATAATTTGTTCAGATAGGGAGTGTAGTAAAAAGATATACTTAATATGGCAGACACAACTACTGTGAAAGTAATAGGTCTGGAGTCTGTTGCTGGGGGAATTATTATGGCAAGAAACATTGCGTACAGTGAGATGCCAAGAGCAGATGATAAAACTTCAGGTACAATATCTCCTGCAAAAGTACCGATTACAGTACCGCTCGTCCACCCTATAACGGGGGCAATAATCAGTCCAATCATATATTTAAAATTAAGTGGTACTTTTTTACTTGTTGCCATTGCAAATATTTCGTCAGTATTACCATAGGCAACAATGATTCTTTGCCACCATTTAAAATCTGCAGGTATAATCTGTGAAAGAGATACAGACATAAGAAAATACCGTGCATTGATTACCAATATTGCACAGAAGATTTCAAGATAAGAAGCCGTAGCCTTTAAAAGGTCCAACGCGGCAAATTGTCCTGTTCCCGACATATCAAATACAGAAATTATTGGCGGTGCCCAAAGAGGAAGTCCGTTTTGTACTGCCAATACGCCAAAAGCAATGGCTACTGAAACATATCCCAGACAAATGGGCAACGCATCTATAATTCCGTCTTTAAAAGACAGATTGTTTTTCATATATACACTTCCAGATTAAGTATTATATGTATATTATAACATATTTTACTTTTTTTTCAACAATAATTTCTGTTTGTAGAACTTTTTAAAAGGTTTTAAAATGTTTTTACTTAAATTAACAGTGAAAATAAGGGGCTTTTTGGCTGTGTCTATAATAATATCAGCGACTTTAATAACAAGTTTGCCAAATGTATTAAAATATATTATTGCACCTGATAAGCATCCTGCAACCATAAACCATCTTACTGTTCCATAATTAAATCTTATTGAAAACATTATAAAAATAAAAATAGATAAAATACAATAAATTATATCTTCAAACGCCGTCAGAATAACACCGTGTTTTATGATTTTTCGTATTATTCTGAATATGTCAAATAATATTCCTAACGTTGCACCGCACAATAAGAACTGGGCAAAGAGTATAGTCTGTCCCGACATTGTTACTGTCATAATTACACCTACTTGAATATTTTTGACCACATACTACCTTTGGATTTTCCAGAATATTTATCGTCAAATTCACAGTTTGTGAAGTAGCCCTCTATAATTACCTCGCCTGTTTCAACATTTAATTTGTTAATGTGAAAATCACTGCCTTTTATTACCAGTGTTCCCTCTTCGGTAACAAGGACTATGTTTTCCTCGTCAAAACTGTCAACATCTGTTACTGCAGAGATACTTAACTTTTTTCTGCCTTCAATTATAATGTTACACTGCTTGTTTTCCATAAATATCACCTCATAAATTTATATTTAAAAATTCGTGGTAATATTCATAAAATAAAAAAACGGCGAACCAAAATGGTCGCCGTGACGTGGCGCACTCGATAGGAGTCGAACCTACCACACCAGCAGTCGGAGTGCTGTGCTCTATCCACTGAGCTACGAGCGCGTACATACAGTATATCACCACAAACGCTTTTTTGTCAATTGTGTATTATTTGTTGAATATTGAATTAATTTATGTTATAATTAAAAAGATTGGAGAATTATAGTATGGTTATAAATGAACATATTGAAACGAAAATTATAGGTCAATACGATGTAGCCGTATGTGGCGGAGGTATTGCAGGTATATCTGCCGCTTTGGCAGCAACAAGGCAAGGTAAAAAAGTAATACTGATTGAGAAACAGTATATGTTAGGAGGACTTGCTACATCAGGTCTTGTTACTATTTATCTTCCCCTTTGTGACGGTTACGGACATCAGGTGTCTTTTGGCATTGCTGAAGAACTTTTTCATCTGTCAATTTTACATGGTGCAGAGGACAAGTACCCCGAAAACTGGCTTGATAATAAAGGCTCACGAGGCGTAACTGATAAAAGATTCGAAGTTCAGTTTAACCCGCAACTGTTTGCGATATTAGTTGAAAAGTTGCTGGTTGACGAAGGTGTTGAGATTCTATACGGAACCTTTGTTGCAAGTGTAGATGTAAATGATAATAAAGTAAAACACATTATTACCGAAAACAAATCAGGAAGAACAGCATATAAAGTTATGTCAGTAGTTGATGCCACAGGAGACTGTGACATTGCAAAAATGTCAGGCGTACCAACTGTAAACTTTAAGCAGGGGAACGTACTTGCGGCCTGGTACTACGGTGTAGGAAAAGACGGATACAATCTTAACACTATAGGTTTTGCGGATATTCCTGAAGAAGAAAAGACAGAAGAAACAAAGCCTCTTGTATCAACAAGGTTTTCAGGACTCGAGGGAACGGAACTTTCGCACCAGATGATTTTGTCACATCAATCTACATATTCTGATTTTTTAAAAAAACGAGAAACCGACGGTACTTATATGCCTGTGACTATAGCGACGACACCGCAGATAAGAATGACAAGAAGAATTGTTGGTGAGTATGAGTTATCCCATACAGAGTGCCACAAGTTTTTCGAAGACTCAATAGGCATGGTTTCCAACTGGAAAAAGAGGGGACCTGTATATGAGGTACCTTTCAGGACTTTATATAATTCAAAAATTAAAAACCTTATTTGTGCAGGTCGTTGTACTTCGGTGACTGAAACAATGTGGGATATAATGAGAGTAATCCCGTGCTGTGCCGTTACCGGACAGGCGGCAGGAATTGCTGCGGCTTTAACTGACGATTTTTCAAGTTTGGATATAAAAGCGTTGCAGGATAAACTTACTCAAAACGGAGTCGTTTTACATGAGTAGACAGGAGAAGAATATGGACAATAACATTTTAGGGTTTGAAAAACCGTCAGTATTATTAAAAAAATTTGCAATACCAAGTATTATTGCGATGTTAGTAAGTTCTCTTTACAACATTGTTGACCAGATATTTATAGGACATGGAGTAGGATATTTGGGCAATGCTGCCACAAATGTCGCATTTCCTCTTAATACTATATGTATGGCAATATCATTGTTAACCGGTGTAGGAAGTGCTTCCGGATTTTCTTTGGAACTGGGTGCGGGACGTAAAGAAAAGGCGGCGGAATTCGTTAAAAATGCACTTGGTATGGCAAGTGTTCTTGGTGTTTTGTACTTCCTATTGATTTGTGTATTTTTAAAACCTATGCTTAAGGTTTTTGGTGCTACTGCAGATATAATGGATTATGCAATCAGTTACACAAAAATTACGGCTCTTGGTATGCCGTTTTTAATAGCAACTAACGTAATGAGTAATCTGATACGTGCCGACGGAAGCCCTAAATATTCAATGGTATGTATGATAATAGGTGCCGTAATCAATACAATTCTTGACCCGCTGTTTATATTCGTATTTAAAATGGGTATTGCAGGGGCAGCCTGGGCAACAGTAATCGGACAAATTGTTTCTTTTTTTATTGCTGTATATTATATTAAATATTTTAAAAGTGTAGAAATAAGCGGCGTACCTGTTGAGTTTAAAATTAAAAAATGGTTAAAAATTGCAGCGTTTGGTATGAGTAACAGTCTTAATCAGGTTGCAATTACACTTGTACAGATTATATTAAATAATTCTTTAATTTATTATGGCGCATTGTCTGTTTACGGTAGTGAAATTCCTTTGGCGGGATGCGGTATTGTTATGAAGATTAATTCAATACTTATATCGGTTTTTGTAGGTCTTGCTCAGGGTTCTCAGCCGATAATAGGTTTTAATTACGGTGCAAAAAAATATTATAGAGTTAAGGAAACCTATAAACTTGCCGTTATTACGAGCATCTGTATTGCTTTTGTAGGCTTTTTAATGTTCCAGATAATACCTGAAAGAATTGTTACTTTGTTTGGTAAAGGAGATAAACTTTATATTGATTTTTCTGCAAAATTTATGAAAACTTTTTTGTTTATGATAACTTTTACAGGTGTCCAGATTATTTCATCAAATTTCTTTTCAGCAATCGGAAAGCCTGTAAAAGGCGTGTTTTTGTCCCTTACAAGACAGGTTATTTTCCTTATACCGTTACTGATTATACTGCCTTTGTTTTTTGGAATAGACGGAGTTATGTGTTCAGGACCTATCTCTGACGGAATAGCCGCTCTTGTATGCTTTTTACTTGTAATGTCAGAATTTAAAAAGATGGATAAGGTTATGATAATATGAAAAAGAATTTAATACTGTTTTCTGTTTTGTTTGCGTGTATTATAATGGCAGTTGTTGATGCAGTTATAATGCCCGGTTACATAATCAAATCAATAATAAAAATTGTATTGTTTTTGGTAATACCATTTCTTTTTTCAAAGGATTGTTTCAAATATCTGAAAGCGGGGAAAAAAGGAATAGGATTGGCATTGTTTTTAGGTATAATAATTTATTTTGTTATATTAGGTGCTTATTATATTTTTAAAGACATTTTTGATTTTTCTGCCCTTACCAAAAGTTTAGGTGAGACTACAGGAGTTAATAAAAGTAATTTTATCTGGGTTTCCATTTACATTTCTTTTGTAAATTCCTTTCTCGAAGAATTTTTCTTCAGAGGCTTCGCATTTCTTACTCTTAAAAACCTTTCGTCAAGAAGATTTGCATATATTTTCAGCAGCACAGTATTTGCTTTATACCATATAGCAATGATGATTGGCTGGTTTGGAGTGCCTGTGTTGTTGATTGTTGTTGCAGGACTTTTTGCAGGTGGACTGATTTTCAATAAATTAGATGAAATTTATGACAACATATATATTTCGTGGCATGTTCATATGTTTGCAAATTTTGCAATTAACACTATAGGATTTATTTTGTTCAAATAAGGAGAATTACTATGTATGACATTACTGCAATTGGTGAAATTTTAATTGATTTTACACCATACGAAAACAGTACCGACGACACTAAATTATTTGGAAGAAACCCCGGTGGGGCTCCTGCCAATCTTTTGGCTACTGTTGCTAAATACGGAGGTAGTACTGCTTTTATCGGCAAGGTAGGAAAAGATATTTTCGGCGAGTTTTTAAGTGAAACATTAAAAACCCACAATATTGATACAAAAGGTCTTGTTACTGATACACTACATAATACAACTCTTGCCTTTGTGTCATTAAACGATAATGGTGACAGAAGTTTTAGTTTTTACAGACGTTTTGGTGCTGACGCATTTTTGAGCAAAAAGGAAATTGATACTGAAATTATTAAAAATTCTAAAATATTCCACTTTGGTTCTTTGTCTTTAACAAACGAGCCTTCACGGTCTGCAACTAAGTATGCACTGAAAGTTGCAAAGAAAAACGGCTGTGTAATAACTTATGACCCTAATTACAGAGAACTCCTTTGGGAAAACAAGGAAACTGCAGTAAAGATGATGGGAAAATATTTAAAATATGCTGACATTGTTAAGTTGTCAAAGGAAGAGGCACAGATGATTACGGGAAAAACTGATGTATATGATTGCGCTGACGTTATCAGAGCCTTGGGACCAAAAGTTGTTTTAATTACCGACGGACCAAAGGGTGCTTACTATGTTAACGGTTTCGGTAAAAATCACGTTCCTGCAACTGAAGTAAATACTGTTGATACAACTGGTGCAGGGGACATTTTCTTTGGCAGTTTCATTTTCGGACTGATAAAAGATAATGTTACTGATTTCGATAATTGTGATTTAGAAAAATATGTTAAAACTGCAGTATGTCTTGCGGGAAAAAGCACCGAAATCAAGGGCGCAATTCCCTCGATACCTGAATATAAGGAGTATTGCTAATGAAAAGACTTATTTTATTACTCGCTGTGTGTATATTTCTTAGTGGTTGCTCAAAAACAGAGCCTGTTACTACCGAGCCTGTAGAACAACCCGACGAAATTATATCAATTGTGGCGGTAGGTGACAACTTACTTCATATGCCTGTTATTAACAGCGGAAAACAGCCTGACGGAAGTTATGATTTTTCCCATATATTTGAGGTGTTGCAACCAAGATTTCAGGACGCTGACATTTCTGTTATAGGTCAGGAAACTGTTTTTGGCGGTGAGCATCTTGGTTATTCAGGCTATCCGCTTTTTAATTCACCCGAAGATGTGGGCATTACATTAATAGGCGAGGGTTTTGATATAGTTCTTCACGCTTCCAATCATGTCCTTGACAAGTGGGCGTCGGGAGTTGAAAATACTCTTGCTTTTTGGGAAAACTATCCCGATATTACTGTTCTTGGTATAAACAGAAGCCAGGAGGAAAAGGATAAAGTTAAAATCGAAAATGTAAAAGGTGCAAAAATTGCTGTGCTTAACTACACCTACGATACAAACGGACTTGTTCTGCCTCCTGACAAAACATATCTTGTAAATTATATTAACGGAGAGCAGATTAAAAAAGACAGTCTGTTTGCAGAAGAAAACGCTGATTTTACTATTGCTTTTATGCATTGGGGTACAGAATATGCAACAAAACCAAATCAACAACAACTTGATCTATGCAAACAGATGTGCGAGTATGGTGTTGATCTTATAATTGGTGCACACCCCCACGTTATTCAGCCTGTTGAATGGTATGAAAGTGAAAAAGGCAACAAAATGCTTGTTTATTATTCTCTTGGCAATTTTGTTTCAAGACAACTTGAGGCTAAAAATCTTCTTGGTGGTCTTGCAGACGTAAAATTGCGATTTGACGGCAGTTCTGTGACAATTGATAATTATTCGTTTATGCCTGTTGTAACTCATTATAACAGTAATTTTGACGATTTTGATGTATATCCGCTAAAGGAATACACCGACGGACTTTCCGCTGTGCACGGGTTAAATTATAAAGAGAAAGTCAGTATCGAATACTGGCGTAATTTTGTAGCAAATGTTTTTAATGGTTATGATACCGGTTGTTTAGATTATTGAGGTATATATGAAAAGAATTATATTGGGTATTCTTGCTCACGTTGACAGCGGTAAAACCACGTTGTCTGAGGGCATGTTGTACCAGTCGGGCAAACTTAATAAAGTAGGAAGAGTTGACCATAAGGATACTTTTTTGGACAACAATGTTATTGAACGTGACAGAGGAATTACTATATTCTCTAAACAGGCTCAATTTGATTATAATGATACTGCTGTTACACTTCTGGACACTCCGGGTCATATTGATTTTTCCTCAGAAATGGAAAGAACATTGCAGGTACTTGACTATGCAGTTTTGGTTATAAGCGGTGCCGACGGTGTTCAAAGCCACACAAAAACTTTATGGAATATGCTTTGTGTTTATCAGATACCTACTTTTATTTTTGTAAACAAAATGGATATATCTCATAACGGCATAGACGAGATAATGTCAATGCTTCAAAGTGAATTAGACGAAAAATGTATTTCTTTTAATGAGATAAACTATGAAAAACTTGCAATGTGCAGCGACAGTTTACTAGATGAGTATTTAACTGAAAACAAAATCCAACATAATTCTATTGTCAGAGAAATTAATTCCCGTAATGTATTTCCCGTATATTTTGGCTCTGCTTTAAAATTAGAGGGAGTTAATGATCTTTTACAAGGCATTGACAAATACACGGTAAAACCAAATTATGGCAGTATTTTCGGTGCCAAGGTATATAAAATTACCACAGACGAAAAAGGCCAGAAGTTAACACATATTAAAGTTACGGGCGGAGAATTGAAAGTTAAAACGCAAATAAATGATGAGAAGATTAACGAAATAAGAATTTATAACGGTACGTCATTTACGCCTGTTTCAGTAGTAGGTGCAGGTGAAATATGTACGGTTTTGGGACTTAGTAAAACTTACAGCGGAATGGGTATGGGTTTTGAGAGAGATTTCGAAGATTTTCTGACCGAGCCGTTGTTTAAATACTCTGTAAAAATAACTGACGGTACAGACATTCATACTGCATACGATTATTTTAAAATATTAGAGCAACAAGATCACCAACTAAAAGTAACATTAGGACAAAATATAAGTGTTCACGTTATGGGTGACATTCAAATAGAAGTTTTAAAAAGGATTCTTAAAGAAAACTATAATTTAAGCGTGGAATTTGAGAATGGCGGTATTGTTTATAAAGAAACTATTGCAGACACCGTAGAGGGTGTTGGCCACTATGAGCCATTAAGACATTATGCCGAAGTTCACTTACTTTTAGAGCCGATGCCTTCAGGAACAGGAGTAGTAATTGAAACAGATGTCAGTGAAGATGTCCTTGATAAAAACTGGCAGAGATTAATATATACACATCTTAACGAAAAGAAGCATCTTGGCGTTCTGACCGGCTCGGAAATAACTGATATTAAAATTACGCTAATAAACGGAAAAGCGAGTATTAAGCATACTGTAGGCGGTGATTTCAGACAGGCAACTTACCGCGCAGTAAGGCACGGACTTATGAACGCCAAAAGTATTCTTTTAGAGCCTTTTAATAAATTTAAACTTGAGGTCCCTGTAGAATGCACAGGCAGAGCAATGACTGACCTGCAACAAATGGGGGCGGAATTTCCGGCACCAGATTTGCAAAATGATGTTTCTGTGCTTACAGGTAGCGTACCTGTAAGTAAAATTAACGGATATTTAAAAGAAATTACTTCATACACAGGAGGAAAAGGAAAACTCAGTTGCTCTTTTTTGGGTTATTTTCCTTGTCAAAATAGTGAAGAGGTGATTGAAAAGATTGCATACAATCCTGAAGGTGACCTTGAAAACACTCCTGATTCAGTATTTTGTTCAGGTGGTGCTGGTTTTCTTGTAAAATGGAACGATGTTTATAAATATATGCACATACCTTATTTGCAGGACAAAAAGGAAGAAGAGGTGGTGTTGGCACCTAAGGTTGCAGACAAAACCATCGCTACAGACGAAGAACTGTTAAATATTTTCGAGAGAACTTACGGCAAAGTAAAAAGAAGATTATATGAACAACCTTTAGATAAACCTGTTGTAAAAGAGTATAAATATAATCCGAAACCAATTTTGCCAAAATATCTTTTAATTGACGGTTATAACATTATTTTTGCCTGGGAGCATTTAAAAAGTGCTGCAGAGAAAGACCTGTCCTATGCACGTGAACTTCTTATTAACAGAGTTGCAAATTATAAAGGAACAAAAGATATAAGTGTAATTATTGTTTTTGATGCTTACAAGGTAAAAGGCTGTACAAGAGAAACCGAAAATATCAACGGAGTTGAAATAGTATATACTAAAGAAGCGGAAACTGCAGATGCTTATATTGAAATGGTAACTAAAAAAATCAGCAGACATTATGCGGTAACTGTTGCAACTTCGGACAGCCTTGAACAGTTAATAATTTTAGGTCACGGTGCAAGGCGTATTTCTGCAAGAGAATTTTTAAAAGAGGTAGAAGATGCTGAAATGGAAATAAGAGAATATATTGAAAAAAACCGATAGCAGATTGCTATCGGTTTTTATAAAATTCTTTAAAAATAATTTTTGCATTCTCGCACATAGCATTTGCTTTTTCAAGTTGACTGTCACGAACAGCAGGGGTAACATCTCTTACACAGAGGTAAATGGGTTCTGTAACTCCGCCTGCGAAATGCTTTAGTAATTCGTTATCGTCAATTCTTAAAGACAGCGTACCTTTTTGGAGTTCAGGTTGTATAGTTGACAAATCAAGTAAAACGCCGCTGTTTTCAAAATCATCTAAATACTCTTCGTTTACAATATAAACGTAACTTTCTCCAACGGTCAGTTCTATCATAATTGACTGTCCTATTGCCTGTTCAACTTCAACGTCGTTACCCATAAGTGATGATTGCATTCTTTGAACAACATCAACAACTTTACCGTTTTTTCCGTCAATGTCATTTACTATTGTGCTGAAATATTCTTTGAATTTCTGATTTGTTTCGGGCTCCATATATACTCCGCCGTAAATATCAATTGATATGTCAGGATCAACCTGGTTTACAATTGTGGTAACTGTATAAACTGTAGCAACTATAAGAAACAATACAACGATGATATGTATTTTATAGTAGTATATAAAGTTTTTAAACCATTCGAAGTCTTTTTTTTCACTCCAGAAACTTTTGTCTGCCATATTTATCCCTCCGAGTAAATATTAGCATAAAACTTATAAAGAGACAAGTTTTTTAACTAAAAGTTTACAAATCCGAAGTCGCTTAAACGAAAATCAACGCCGTTTGAATAAAAAATATGGTTTGCCCCTTTTAAACCGACTTCTATAAGTAAAGCACACGCTGCATGATGCTGGGCTCTTGTAAGATAAATTGAGGTTGAATCGTAATTATCAAAGACAATACGGTAGTCCTCATCGAATTTTTTCGGATTTATATATACCGTGCCAGAAGCCGTTCCGCCCATTGGGTCCATAAATACATATACGATGCTTGATTGTTCCTTGTTTTCGTCTAAAAATATATATACAAGCATTTTATTGTCATCATTTGTAACAGCAACACATTCAATATAAACCTGATCTTCCTCGCTGTCATATGCAAGAGAAGTCATACTGAACATTCCTTCTGCCTGAACATAATCATCTTCAACTTTATAAGTAATACCGTCATATGAATTACGATTTGATATAATAAAATCCCTAAGCATTTTTTCTTTACTGCCTGTTGTAAATTCAAAGGTTAATACTCTGCTTTGTTCAGACTCAACACCGTTTTTAACTGATGTGACAATTACATTATAGATTTTCCCGTATTCTAAGCCGGTAATTATCCCTGAATATTCTTCCTTATGTTGTAGTCGATATGGTTCGTTTGTATAGTCATCACCATCGAACCATAAGTATTCATCACCGTATTCCTGGTAATATAAGTGATAGTAATCAGCACTGTTAACTTTATCCCACTGAATATATGCTGTATCGTCTTCCTGTTTAACTATTCTTATATTCTTCGGCGGAGGAACAATGTCATTCTCAGTCATTACCTGTACAAAAGTTTTGTAACTTGAACGGTCAAAATCAAGGGTTAGATGATCCATAGGTATTGCGTAATTTAAGTTTTGACCCAAATCTGTTCCGCCTGAAGTGATTCCTATAACCTGACCTTTTTCATTTAGCAATGCACCGCCGCTGCTTCCGTGAGAAATAGGAGCACTAATTCGATAAAGAACTAATGATTCATAATAGTAATCTTTATTTGACAATAAACCCTCAGAGATTGTGTTTTGTACCCCTAAAGGACTTCCAATAGCATATACTTTCTGTCCTATATGAACATCTTTATCGCTGCCTATATCAAGAGATAAGAAACCGCTGCCTCTTACCTGTATAATTGCCCAGTCCTGTTCTTTGCTGTAGCAATATACACCTGCTACGTCGTAAATTTTCTGTGTAGCAGGAAGAGTTATTTTTGCCGAACTTGCACCTTCAATAACGTGATAGTTTGTAACTGCTATACCGCTTTCATCAATAAAAAATCCGCTTCCTGACGCGTATGGATCGCCGTAACTGTTTAGCACATCGATAAAAAATACCGCCGGAGAATACAACGAGTAAATCTCTTCTGATGTGGGTAGTCTTCCTGAGTCAGAGTTATTTAAAGTAATATGCTGTCTTAAATTAATATTTGCCATTCTTGATACGATTGCCGCAACAGCACTTCTTTGAATATTGGTGTTAGGTGCAAATGTACCTTTCCCGTCATTACCAGTTAAGATACCTGCTCTGTATAATTTGTAAACAGCACCAGAGTAACTGCTTTGCATAGAAACATCAGGAATAGAATTGTCAGAAACCTGATTAATTGCTTGCAATGCATCGTCAGGAATTGCATTGGCGAAAATTTGGGCGAACTGAGAACGCGTTGCATAAGCGTCAAAATTTCTGTAACTGTCACTGAATATAATTCCGTTATGAATTGCGTAGTCAACGTATGTCTGGTACCATACATTACCCGGAACAAAAGTGTATGTACCGCCATAGTAAATGTTATGTAATCTACTTGCAAGAGTTATTGCTTCAGCAATTGTTAAGTTTGAGCTGGGTGAAAATGTTCTGTCACTTGTTCCGTTAACTAACGATAACTCGTATGCCATTTTTACATTCTCTGCATACCAGTCTGATTTTTTAACATCAATAAACTGTCCTTCTTTATATGTGTTGACAGTTTTAAAGTTATCCATACTTCCGTTTGCATTTGCAAAAACATTTACACAATTCGAAAGTACCATTACAATTACAAGTAACAATGATATATATTTTTTCATTAAGTATTCCTCCGGATTATTTTATATCATATATTATATAACTTTTTTTGTATTTTTACAATAGGAAAAATAATAGATACAGCGTATGAAGGTATTGGATGATTCCAGACAGGAATTTGTATCAAACGTGTCTCATGAATTAAAAACACCGCTGACTTCCATGAAGGTTCTGGC